>CACKXG010000004.1 GCA_902604035.1 uncultured Pelagibacteraceae bacterium | reverse complement strand
TTAATTACGCTTGAAGTTTTCTTGGTAGTTTTAGTTCCACATTTTATATGGCTCTATAAAAATGATTTTATTACTATTACTTATGGATTAGCTAGAACTGGCTTAGAACAATCTATCTTTTTAGATCATATTAAATTTCCTGTGATATTTTTGTTAAAACAAGTAGGGATCTTAATTCCTTTTTTAATATTATGCAGATTATTAGTTAAAAAAATTAAATTGAATTTAAATTTTAAGGACAAAAAATTACTTTTTTTAGTAGCTATTAATATTTTACCTATCGTTTTAATGTTTTTAACTTCGTTAATTACTGGATCAAAAATAAGAACTATGTGGATGACGCCTTTTTATTTATTTTTTGGCACACTGTTTGTTTATTTATTACAAGCTCAAGTTAATCTTAAAAAATTAAAACCATTCATGATTGGGTTTATTTTCATTTTCTTTTTATCACCTGCGCTTTATACGTATGTTTCAATTTCAAAAGATGATAAGAGAACTGATTATCCAGGAAAAGAAATTGCAATAAAAACTCAACATGTTTGGGATCAGCAATTTGATACAAAAATAAATGTAGTTTTAGGAGATGAATGGAATGCTGGAAATCTGTCATATCATTTAAAATCAAGACCAGTTTGGGAGGGTTTTGTTGAGAGAGATAAGCTTGATCAATTGAAAGATTATATGTGTCTTGATAGTGTTTGTGTAGGATCAAAATAGATGAAATATGTAATTTTAATTCCAATTTACAATGACAGAGAATCATTAAAATTATTGATTGAGAATATTAATAGTGAAATAAAAGACTTAAATCATGAGATATCATTAGTTGTGATAAATGATGCTTCTTCTCAACAGATAGTTGATACCTACCCTAATATTGAAAATATTAATTCAATTGAGATAATTAATATGAAAGAGAACAGAGGCCATGCAAGATGTATTGCTTCAGGCTTAAAATATATTTATGAAAAAAAAGAATTTGATTTTGTAATTCCCATGGATGGAGATGGAGAAGATAGACCTGAAGAGATAAAAAATTTTATTGAACTTTCTAAACAATCTGGCGAAAAATCTATTATAGGTGAGAGGGTAAAAAGATCTGAGGGAATAATTTTTAAAACTTGTTATCAATTTCATAAATTTCTAACTTTAGCTTTTACAGGACAATCAATTAAATATGGTAATTTTACATGTTTATCCAAATCAACTGTAAAGAAATTACTAGATGAAAAAGCTACGTGGAATAGTTTTTCTGGCTCACTAAAAAAAATAGAGAAAGAACTTGTTTCAATGCCATCTATTAGAGGAAAAAGATATTTTGGCCCATCTCAAATGAGTTTTTTTAATTTATTAAAACATTCACTATCAATTATAAGTGTTTTTAGAAAAACTGTTTTGATAAGATCGGCTTTATTTATTATTTTTTATATATTGCTTATCAAAAGCTATGCTTCAGTAATAACTTCATTGCCATTAGTTTTGTTATTGATAATGATTTATTCAATTTCTAGTTTAGCTTTAAGAGAGAATATTGAAGAATTTAATAATTCCTTAACAAATATTCACGATATTGATAAAATAAAATAAATATGAAAAACTTTTTTAGAAAAGTTGCTTTCGGTATTGGACCCAATGAGCAAGCTCCCTCTGATCCTTTGAAGTGGGCCCTTGATCAAGTAAATGATGTACCAGAATTATCTTGGAAAGGTAAAATATATTCCGAAAAAGAATTAAGAAAACATTATAGAGACTGGGTTTATGGTGACAGAAAAGTATTAAGAAAAAAGTATAAGGATAACAAAACACTATACAAAACTCATAAAGATATACTTAGACACAAAACTGGTCAAAAGTTTTGGGAATCATTGGAAATTTCGATCAGACACAATGAAGGAATTAATAGTAGTCATCCAGTTTTAGCAAAACTATGGATGTTTTGGGGAAACTTTTTTGCTATCAGCGAAAAAGATTTTTTAGCAAATTATTCAACAGGTGCATATCAAAGAGAAATTATTAGACCAAATCTAAATCAATCATTTGAAAAAATGGTTTATGATGTAACTACTTCTTGGGCCATGATACATCATTTAGATAATAGTGAAAGTGCTGGACCAAAAAGTATTACTGCTGGAGAAGAATGGAGGCGAAGAAAAAAAGAACCTGCAACAATCAATGAAAACCATGCTAGAGAATTATTAGAACTTCATACAGTATCCCCAAAAGCTGGCTATACCCAAGAAGATGTAATTCAGCTGGCATATATTATGACTGGCTGGCAACATAGATGGAGTAAAAAAAATTTAGAAACAGGCAATGTCTGGTTCAACTCTGAATATCATCAAAGAGGTAAAAAAAATGTTTTAGGAAAAGAATATAAAAAGGGCAAAAAAGCATTAGCTGTTGTTGTTAAAGATTTAGTAAATCATCCTAACTGTAGAGACTTTGTTGCAGAAAGACTTTGTAGATTTTTAATCACAGATGAACCTACAAAAGAGATGAAGCAGCCAATCATTGATGCCTTCAAAAAATTTGATGGATTTATTCCTGAAATTCATAAAGCAGCAATTAAAGTAGCTTTTGAATACAATGACAAATATAAAAAATTTCAAACACCTGAGAATTGGTTAATCCAAGTCGCAAAAGTTGCAGATTTGAATTGGCCACCTTCACCAGATCTAATGGATAAATATGAACTTGGTCAAAGACCATTCGACTCACAACGAGAACCTGAGTGGTTATTACAAAATATTGGCCATCATCCTTACAGAGCAAAACAACCAAATGGTTGGTCAGACCATTCTGCTGATTGGATTTCTCCGGAATTATTAATTAGAAGACTGGTGTATGCAAAAGCAAGTTATAATTTTGCTAAAATGGAAAATAATAAAAATACAGAATATTATGTGAAAATGGTTGAAAATAATTTTGACAACCCAAGTAAAATAATGAAATACTTAAATCAAAAAAATAGATCTGTTGAAAAACATACTCTACTTTTTAACCACCCGGAGTTTTTAAAAGCATGAAGATATCAAGAAGAGATTTTTTAAAAACTACAGCTTTAACTTCACTTTATTTTGCTGGTTTCAGTGCTCATAGTTATGCAAATTCAGGCAAAAAGAAAAATTTGGTAATAATAATGTTACGTGGAGGAATGGATGGTCTATGTGCTATTCCGGTTAAAGGTGACAAAAATTTTGAGAAATTGAGAAGTAAAATCAATCTTGATAGAACTTTAAAATTAACGACAGATTTTGATTTACATCCAGCATTAAAAACCTTCAAAAGTCTTTGGGATCAAAATTTAAGTGCAGCTGTGCATGCAACAAATATCCCTTACACAGGTAGATCACATTTTGACGGTCAAAATTTAATGGAGTCAGGTGGTAAAATACCTTACCAAGAAAAAACAGGTTGGCTTGGAAGAGGAATGAAAACAGCTGGATTAACAGGACAAGGATTAGCTTTAGCTCTACCTATGCCTCTATTAATTAGAGGTGTTCCAATGAACAATAATTATTTTCCTGTAGGTCGTAGTTTGCCATATCCTGCTACTCTAGAATTAATAAAACAAGCGTATAAAGAGCACGATGAAAAATTATTAAGTGACAATCTTGAAATAATTTTAACAAGAGATTTTAACAATAGATCAAGAGATGATGCTTGGATTTTAGCTTCGAGTGCTGGTACAGAGTTATCAAAACCTGATGGGCCAAAAGTTGCAGTTTTTGAAGTAGATGGTTTCGATACTCATGCAGCTCAAGGAGCAACAGATGGAGCTCATGCAGATTGCCTATCAGATTATGATAACATTGTAAGATCTTTAAAATCTTCTATGTCTGAAGAGGCATTTAATAATACTTTAGTTTTAACCCTAACTGAGTTTGGAAGAACAATTAAGCAGAACAGTAGTAATGGAACAGAGCATGGTTACGGTTCAGCCATTCTAATGGCAGGAGGACTTGTTAAAAAAGCACAAGTTCACACCGATTGGCCAGGATTAAAGAAAAAGGAATTATTTGAAGGAAGAGATTTAAATTCTACAATAGACTCAAGAGCTATTTATGCTTCAGCAATGTCTACAGTTTTTGATGTAGATTTCAAAAAAATCACTAAAGAAGTTTTCTGGGGTGAAAATTTACCAAATTTATCTGATAAACTTTTTAAAATTTAATTAAACTAAATTTAATGAAACAAATTTTATCATTATTAGTTATTATTTTAATTTCAGTTCCATCATTCTCATATGCAAACAAAATGAAAAAGCAAGAGAAGAAAGATTTTGATAATTATGTTCTAAGAGCTCAATCCAAAAGTAAAATGGTTTTTAATAGTAGAAATGTTCCTAACAGATCTGGGCTCTATAAGTTTTTTGATAAAATTGAAGATGGTATGGGAGTTGCAGAAAAAGGAATTGAATTTAATTTAAGCTACTCTGATGTAGGTGATAAATTAGACTGGAGTAGATGGGGCAGACCAGGTTTTGCTCAGCGTTTCCAAATTCATGAACCTAAAAAATATACAACTAAAAAAGGAAAAACTAAATGGTATCGAGTTGGTTATTTTATTCCAAAAAATTTTAATACATCAAAGCATAATATCTCTTTATTTGATTTTAAGATGATTTATGGAAAGGAAGGAGAAAAGGCCGTAGGACCATCATTTAATATAAATAATAATAGTATTTTATGGATGTGGAATGGCTCAAATTATAAAGTGGCACCAAATGAGGCTGGAGAACAATATTATTTTGACAGTTATGGAATTCATCTTGATGATAGATTTTCTCCTTTACGAGGTAAATGGGTAAACCTGTTAATTAACGCCAAATGGGCCAAAGATGGTTTTTTACATTTGTGGATTGATGGAAAATTAAGATCTAGTTACTTTGGAGATGTTTTAGGAGGAGCTTCAAGAGTAAGGTTTAAATTTGGTCCTTACAGAAACTATATGACAGATGCTACTGATCAAGGTTTAGAAATTAAAGATGCAGTCATTCGTTATTCTAATGTTGGAAAAGCAGATAAATGTGATGATTTATGGAGTGGATGTGATGAAATCATAAATCAACTAACTAACAACTCTCAAGTTCATGGAGCAATATCTGTTAATTTTTGTATTCCGTCTGGTGACGGTGATAAACCAGCAACCTGTGAAAATCTTGGCTATCCACAAAATCCTAGACCTTTTTAATTATTTTGATTAGCAGCAACCGCAGCTTTTTTTAGCAGCTTTTGGTTGATTGTCAGCTTTTGCAGCTTCTAATTCTTTTTGTTCTTCCTCAAGAGCTTTTTGTTTTTTTGCAATTTTATCCTCAAAGTACTCATAAAGAGATGCGAAGCCTAACTTAGAGGCTCTTTTTTCCTCATAATCTCTTCGCCCTTTAAGGTTTTCAATTATTTTGATTATTTCTTGGTTCTGCATGCTCTCTTTTTTATTTAAAAAGATAAATAATTCAAGCTATAAAAATTGACAAACTATAAATAGGATTTTTTGTGCTAGGATAATGTCATGAATATAAGTCAAAAAAAACTAGAAAAATCTAAAGGCAGATTAGAAATAAAAATAAAAGATCAAAATTTACAAAAACTATATCAGCAAGGATCTTTAAAAGCTTTGATGCCAGATTTTCATGAAAATTTAAAACAATTGATGCTTATTAATTCTGCTGGTGGAATTACTTCTGGAGATGAATACGACTACGAATTTGAAATTGATAGTTCGAAACTTTGTATTTCAACACAGGCAGCAGAAAAAATTTATAGTGGTTTTGGTAATCCAGCCAATTTAGAAATTAATTTAAATTTATTAAATAATTCAAGTTTATTTTGGTTACCTAAAGAATTAATTTTATTTAATAATTGTAATTTAAAAAGAAAAATTAATTTTAATTTATCAAAAGACTCAAATTTATTCCTTTGTGAAAATATTATTTTTGGACGAACTTCTATGAAGGAAGAGTTTGAAAGGGGATATTTTTCAGATTTTTGGAATATTAATATTGATAAAAAGTTAATTCATACAGAAGCAATAAATACAGGTTTATTTGAGAAAAAATATTTGAATAGTTTTTCGACATTAAATAAAAATTCTGCAGTTGCGACAATTATTATTGTAGGAAATAAGTTTTTGAATAAAGTAAATAATCTGTCTGAAACTTTAACTAACAATGAAAATACAACTTCAAATTATTCTCATTGGGATAATAAATTGATCGTAAGACTTTTATCTAAAGATAGTTATAATCTTAAATTTGCAATTAATAAAATTTTGCCTTATTTTTTTGATGGTTCAAAAATACCAAAAGTATGGAATATATAAATGAAACTTACTCCTAGAGAAAAAGATAAACTTTTAATAAGTCTTGCAGCAATTGTTGCTAAAAATAGATTGTCAAAAGGTATAAAATTGAATTATCCAGAAGCAATAGCTTTAATAACAGATTTTGTAGTAGAGGGAGCTAGAGAGGGTAAAAGTGTTGCAGAACTCATGGAGGCAGGAGCACATGTTATTAAAAAAAAGGATTGTATGGAGGGCATTCCAGATATGGTGAAGGAAGTTCAAGTAGAGGCTACTTTTCCAGATGGAACTAAATTAGTAACTGTGCACAAACCTATTAGGTAATAATTATTATGAAGCCAGGCGAAGTAATTACAAAAAAAGAGGAAATTAACCTAAATAAAGACTCCAAAATTACTAAAATTAAAATTTCTAATTCTGGAGATAGACCTGTGCAAGTTGGAAGCCACTACCATTTTTTTGAAACAAATGAGTATTTAGTATTTGATAGGAAATTATCATATGGAAAGAGATTAAATATACCCTCAGGAACCGCTGTAAGATTTGAGCCAGGTCAATCTAAAGATGTTGAGCTTATAGAAATAAATGGATCAAAAAAAATTTACGGGTTCAATAAGAAAGTTATGGGGAAATTATAATGGCTAAAATTTCTAGAGCAGCTTATGCGGATATGTATGGGCCTACTACAGGAGATAAAGTAAGGCTTGCAGATACTGACTTATTTATAGAAGTTGAGCACGACTTAACTACTTATGGTGAAGAAGTAAAGTTTGGTGGTGGAAAAGTAATAAGAGATGGGATGGGCCAATCACAAACTAGTAGAGAAAAGGGAGCCGCTGATACAGTTATTACAAATGCTTTAATAGTTGATGTAAATGGAATTTATAAAGCTGATGTTGGTTTAAAAGATGGAAAAATATTTGAAATCGGTAAAGCTGGTAATCCAGATACTCAATCTAAAGTAAATATTATTATTGGTCCAGGAACAGAGATAATTGCTGGTGAAGGAAAAATTTTAACGGCAGGGGGTTTTGATAGTCACATTCATTATATATGTCCCCAACAAATTGATGATGCATTGCACTCTGGCATTACAACTATGCTTGGAGGAGGAACTGGACCGGCTCACGGTACACTTGCAACAACTTGTACACCTGGACCATGGCACATACAAAGAATGATTCAATCTGCTGATGGTTTTTCTATGAATTTAGCTTTTGCAGGAAAAGGAAACTCTTCATTACCAGAGGGACTTGAGGAACAAATTCTAGCAGGAGCTTCAGCTTTAAAATTACATGAGGATTGGGGAACCACTCCTGGAGCAATTGATAATTGTTTAAATATTGCTGACAAAAATGATGTGCAAGTAATGATTCACACAGACACTTTAAATGAAAGTGGGTTTGTAGAAAATACTATCAAAGCAATTAACAAAAGAACTATTCATGCTTTTCATACAGAAGGTGCCGGTGGTGGACACGCACCAGATATAATTAAAGTTTGTGGAGAAGAGTATGTTATTCCTTCTTCAACAAATCCGACCAGACCATACACAGTCAATACAATAGAAGAACATTTGGATATGCTTATGGTTTGTCATCATCTCGATAAATCTATTCCAGAGGATGTAGCATTTGCCGAAAGTAGAATAAGAAGAGAAACAATAGCAGCAGAAGATATTCTCCATGACATGGGAGCCTTTTCAATTATTGCATCAGATAGTCAGGCAATGGGTAGAGTTGGAGAAGTTATAATTAGAACTTGGCAAACTGCACACAAAATGAAAGTTCAAAGAGGTAGTTTACCTGAAGAAAAAGGAGACAATGATAACTTTAGAGTTAAAAGATATTTAGCAAAATATACAATTAATCCGGCAATTGCTCATGGAATCTCAAAACATATTGGCAGTATTGAAAAAAACAAACGTGCAGATTTAGTTTTATGGGACCCAGCATTCTTTGGTGTCAAGCCAGAAATGATATTGATAGGAGGTAGTATAGCTTGTGCTCAAATGGGAGACCCGAATGCGTCAATTCCAACTCCCCAACCAGTATACACTAGACCTATGTTTTCATCATTTGGGACTTCGTTAGAAAAATCTTCAGTAATTTTCACAAGCAAACTAGCTCTTGAAAAAAATTCATTAAATGATGCAAGTATAAGAAAAGACTTGTTACCTGTAGAAAACACAAGAGTTATTTCTAAAAAAGATATGATTTTAAATAACAAGTGTCCAAAGATTGAGGTTAATCCCGAGACTTATGAAGTAAAAGCTGATGGTGAAATAATTACTTGTGAACCAGCCAAAGAACTTCCTTTGGCACAAAGATATTTTATGTTTTAGCTTATGGATAATTGTTTTTTAGTAGTTAATAAAATAGAAAAAAATAAAGCAAAAGATCATATATCTTTATCTTATGATGAGAGATTTTTAAGAAGAAAAAAACTTGTTTCAGATAATGGTTTTGAATTTTTAGTCAATTTACCAGAGACAAAATCACTATCAGAAAATCAAGCGTTTAGCCTTCAAAGTGGAGATTTGATTTTAATCAAAAACAAAAAAGAGAGTTTACTTGAAATAAAAGGAAAAAATTTAATGCAATTAATTTGGCATATTGGAAACAGGCATATGCCATGCCAAATTGAAAAAGATAGAATTTTTATTCAGTATGACGAAGTAATAAAAAAAATGATATTAAAATTAGGAGGAAAGGTTAAGAAAGTTTTAAGATCTTTTAAACCAGAGGGAGGAGCATATGGAATTGGTAGAACCCATAGCCATAAACACTAAAATAAAAAGTAAAAAAGATTTAAAAGAATCTTTACAAATTCTTCAAACTTGGTTTTCACCATCATTTCCTGTCGGAAGTTTTTCATATTCTCATGGTTTAGAGGCAATGATTAATGATAATTTTATTAAGTCAAAAGAAGATATTCTGGATTATTTAAAATGCATCTTAAAATATGGCACTGGTAAAAATGATATAATTTTAATGAAGTATACCTATCAGGGAGAAGAGTTAAATGAACTGGCCTTATCTCTTTGTCCATCCAAAGAAAGAAAAATAGAGTCTATTGAAATGGGTAATGCTTTTAGAAAAGTGTTAGCTGATAGTTGGGATTTTAATATTCAAGAAAACACTGCTTATCCAATTGCAGTTGCAAAAGCAGCCAAACATTTTGATATACCCTTAAATTTAACGATTGTATCTTATTTGCAATCTTTTGTTTCAAATCTAATAAATGTTTGTATTAAACATATACCAATTGGGCAAAAAATTGGACAGGACTGTATAATTAAAACTTACGAATTAATAAGAGAAATAGAAAAAGAAAATCAAAATTTAAATTTAGAAGACTTAGGTGGAATTTGTTTTAATAGTGATATCTACAGTATCAAGCATGAAAATTTGAAAACGCGAATTTATAAGACATGAAAAATATAAATGGACCATTAAAAGTTGGAATAGGTGGACCCGTTGGTGCAGGGAAGACAAGTTTAACAGCTGAATTGTGTAAATTTTTATCAAAGAAAATTTCTATGGCTGTAATATCAAACGATATTTATACAAAAGAGGATGCAGAATTTTTAATGAAAGTTCAAGCTTTACCTCTTGAAAGAATTAAAGGAGTTGAAACAGGAGGATGTCCACATACAGCAATCCGTGAAGATGCTTCAATTAATATGCTTGCTGTAGAAAATATGAAAAAAAAATTTCCTGATCTTGATTTGATTTTAATCGAGTCTGGTGGAGATAATTTAGCAGCAACTTTTAGTCCTGAATTAGTTGATCTATCTATTTATGTTATTGACGTTGGTATGGGTGGAGATATCCCTAGAAAAGGTGGCCCTGCCATTCAAAAATCAGACTTGTTAATTATTAACAAGACAGATTTAGCTCCTCATGTAGAAGTTAATCTGGAAACCATGAAAGAAGACGTAAAAAAGGCCCGAAATGGCTTACCTTATGTTTTTTGTCAGATGAAAAAACAAATCGGTGTTGAAGATGTTGCTAAATTCTTATTTTCATCAGGTGGACTATAGAGTTTTTTTATTATGCTCTAATCGTTGGTAAACAATAGAAATCAGCTGTATCAATTTTAGAAGAATACTGCCTTCGCATATTCCACTTCTTATGAACACCGGCACTTGCAACGCTCAAAGTCGATCTTCCGTATCGATGATTAGTATTATCAATTGATCGCATTAAGCTATTTATTTTTTCATCCTTTTCAGATGTAAATAAATTTGTTTTATCACTAGCATTCGATAATCCTGTTAGCATCACACCTGCTTTTTGATAACGGTAACCACTTTTAAAAATACTCTCAAGTATTGAAACTGCTGTCTTAACTGTTTCAATACTGTTGTTTGTTGCAATTGGAAAATCAACTGTCTTTGCGTTTGAATAATATCCAAAGTTTCTTTGGAAAGGACTAGTTCTAACAAATACTGTAATTGCTTTTGCAACTAAAGACTCTGATCTAATTTTTTCAGATGCATTTAAACAATAATTAGCAACTGCTTCTTTTAACTCTTGAAACGTTTCAATTCTTTTTCCAAATGACCTTGAAACAACACAGCTCTTTCTTTTGGTGGTAGTTGTCTCTAAACCTATACAAGAAACTCCTCTCAGCTCCATTGCAGTTCTCGAACTTAGAACATTTGAAGATTTTTTGATCCAAGTGTTGGATTTGTTTTTTAATTGTTTAGCATTATAAATTCCATGCTTTTGATAAAACTTTGTTAGCTGTCTACCAACACCCCAGACATCATTGATTTCAACTTTTTCTAAAATAGGATCTAAGTTTTCAATTCCAATTAAGCTTGTTACCCCTGATTGTTTTTTCTTTGCAATATGATTTGCAACTTTACTTAAAGTTTTTGTATTAGCTATTCCAATACTTGTTGGAATACCTGTCCATTGTAAAACTGTTTCTCTAATTTCTTTTCCAACTTTCTCTACTTCACTATCAGGAAAGTTTGATAAATCTAAAAAAGCTTCATCAATGGAGTAAACTTCTATTTCTGAATTAAATCTTTTAAGAGTTCGCATCACTCTTCTTGATAAATCTCCATATAAAGAATAGTTTGACGAGAAAACTTCAACTTTATTTTTAAGAATAATATCTTTTGCTTTAAAGTAAGGCTCACCCATTTTAATCCCTAAAGCTTTTGCTTCATTTGATCTTGAAATAATACAACCATCATTGTTAGATAAAACAACAACAGGCTTTCTTTTTATTTTAGGATTGAATAATCTTTCACAAGAAACATAAAAAGAATTACAATCAATTAATGCTATTTTTTTAGTATGTTGAATGGATGACATAAGTAACAACCCCCCAAATAAAAATATCTTGTTCTTCGTTAATTAAAATTCTGTCAGAAAACTCTTTAGATCCAGAAGTTAAAAACTTTTTATCTCGTTCTTGAACTAAAGTTTTAACCACAAGCTCATCATGAACATTTGCAATCACTGTTGAAAAGTTTTTTGGTTTTAAACTTTTATCAACTACCAATAAGTCACCATCATTAATTCCAACGTCGACCATGGATTTACCTTGAACTCTGATGATGAAAGTTGCTGGAACATTTCTTATTAAATGCATGTTCAGATCAATATCTTCTTCGATATAATCAGTAGCAGGGGAAGGAAAGCCAGCGCCTGCTTTATGTAGATAATAAGGGATTGTTAGTTTCATGTTCTTGTTTTGTTCTAATTTATAGACCATTTATACAATACACTCAAGAGTTTGTATTTTGAGTCTGTAACTGAATCAAAAGTGAATCAAAACGTGAACATCGAAAACAACATTTGGTGGACATGTGGATAAGTTTTACAATAAGTAGTCTTAAAGTGATTTATAAAGGAAATTTATGATTTGTATTAAAGCCGATATTCCAGAAGAGTTAAACGAAATAGATGATGAATTAAAAGCAGTTTACCATAGTAAAGATACCGTTTGTTTCTTCATATTAAAAACAAGAGAATTAAGAAATAAGTTTATAGAAGAAACTAAAGGAATGAACAAAAGTGAAAGAGAAAAAGTTTACGAGGTATATAATAAATAAATCATGAATATTTTAGATTTTGTGATGGTTGGTTCTGATGATCATGAAAAATCAGGTGATTTTTATGATGCTGTATTTGAACCTTTGAAATTAAAAAGAGTTTTGAAAACACAAAAATATCTTGGTTACGCTCATTCAAGTGATCCAGAGAAAGTACAATTTTATGTAACACATCCTGTAAATGGAAAAGATGCAACGTTTGGTAACGGAACCCAAATAACTTTATTAGCAGATAATAAAGAAGCTGTTGAAAAATTTTATGAAATTGCAATCTCAAAAGGTGCAACAGATGAGGGAGCTCCAGGAGTGAGAAAAGATGGAAATTATTATGGATATATTCGTGATTTAGATGGAAATAAGATTGCAGCTAAAAGTATTTTAAAATAAAAAAGGAGTTATATGAAACTAAATTGTCATTGTGGAGCGGTTGAGGCAAAAATTAATGCTACAATTAATGAATTAGTAAAAATTGTAAGATGTAATTGCTCTATTTGTAAAAGAAAAAATGCAACGATGGGTATGGTTAAAAATGAAGATTTTAAAGTTACTAAAGGACAAGATAAATTAAAACTTTATCAATACCATACTAAAGTTGCTAACCATTACTTTTGTAATGAATGTGGAATTTACACTCATCACAATCCTAGAAGTGCACCAGCGATGACTGGTTTTAACTTAGGTTGTGTGGATGAAGTTAAAGTGGAAGATTTAAAAGAGGTAGCTTTCTTTGATGGTCTTAACCATCCAATGGATCAAGAAAAATAAAAGTTCAATGAAATTATCTGAAGAGTGTTTTAAGAAAGTTAAAAAAGATTGTTTTAAATTTATTAAATCACAAGAAACTTCAACCGAAAAGTTTGGCAATAAAGAGGGGATGATCAAAAATTATTTAATCCCAATATGTTTTTGGATTTCAAAAAAAGCAGATAACAAAAAACCTTACTTTGTTGGATTAGCTGGAGGTCAAGGAACAGGCAAAACAACTATTAGCTCCATAATAAAGATAATATTAGAAAAGTATTTTAAATTGAAAGTATTCAAGATCTCTATTGATGATTTTTATAAAACTAGAAAAGAAAGAATAGCTTTATCAAAAAAAGTACACCCAATGTTACTTACTAGAGGCGTTCCTGGAACTCATGATATCAATATGATGTTGGATTTCTTTAAAAAATCTAAAGCAAAAAAATTTAAAAATATGAAGTTGCCAAATTTTAATAAGGCAATTGATGACAGATTTCCAAAAAATAAATGGAACAAAATTAATAAAAGACCTGATGTTATTATTTTTGAAGGATGGTGTGTTGGGGCAAGAGCAGAAACTAATAAGACATTAAAAAAATCTATTAATTCTATGGAAAAAGCAAATGATCATAAACTGGTTTGGAGAAAATATGTTAATCAACAACTAAAAACTAAATATAAAAAGCTATATTCTCAGTTAAATTGTATGATTTACTTAAAAGCAAAAAACTTTAGTTTATTACAAAAGTGGAGATTAAAGCAGGAACACAAACTATGGTTAAAAACAAAGAAAAAAGGTGGTCATAAAATAATGAGTAAAGGGGATGTAATTAACTTTATGCAAACTTACCAAAGAATTACTCAAAATATGTTTAAACATATGCCTAAATATGCCTCTATAATTTTAAATTTAAATAGTAACCATCAAATTAAAACTGCTGTATATAAATCGAAATGAAAAAAATATTTATCATAGTTATCGCATCGATATTCTATTTTACTAACGCTTTCGCAGTTACGCTTCTTGATGCATTAAATCAAACCTATAAAAATAATATTCAATTAAACGCTGAAAGAGAAAATATTAAAGTTTCTGAAGAAGATGTAAATATTGCAAAAGCGGATTACAAACCTTCTTTAACTTTAAAAGGATCCAAAAGTATTGAAGATACAAATAAACTTATAAATCAAAGTGGAGGTGATGCAAGTGTAACTGATGTAGATCCATTAACTACCTCGATCAAGTTAGAACAAACATTGTTAGATTTTGGTAGAGATCTTACACTTCAAAAAAATATTACTGCTTTAGATTTAGCAAAAGCACAGTTAGTTAAAAAAGAACAGGATATTTTACACAAAGCAATTGATGCATTTACAAATTTAATTCTAGCTAGAGAAACGCTAGATATTAACGCTAAAAATTTAAATCTTTTAATTAGACAAGTTGAAAATGATAAAATTAGAAGAGACAGAGGTCAAATTACAAATACTGATTTAGCACAATCTGAGTCATCGCTTGCAGGGGCTCAAGCACAATTTGCTAAAGCTAAAAGTGACTTATTAATCAGTAAACTTAACTATGAAAACATAATCGGTAAACTCAGTGATCCAAATCAATTACAAAAAAATTCAAATGCGATAGTTAGTATACCAAGCACTTTAAACGAGGCAATTAATCTTTCAAAACAAAACAACCCTGATATTCAAATAGCAAAATTTGATTTAGCCAAAGCAGAGAAAGAATTAGCTATCTCAGAATCAGATTTAAAACCAACTGCTTCTTTATCTTTAGAAAGATCTTATACTGAAGACCTTAGTTCTACTTATGATGAGAGAGAAAAAGATATATTAAAAGCAGAAATTAGTTGGCCTTTTTATTCAGGTGGAAAAAAGAGATCAACTATTAATAAAAATTCAAATTTAACTACAAGAAAAAGATTATTGTTGGATGATGCTGTAAGAACAAATGAAACAAATGTAGCAAGTGCTTGGTCTAGTTTAGAGTCTTCTGAAAGTTTTTTAAATTCAGTTAGGGTTCAAGTAAATGCTGCTGAAATAGCTAATGAAGGAATAGCTGCAGAATATGAAAGAGGTTCTAGAACTACTTTAGATGTTATCCAATCTAATGCTTTATTACTTTCTGCTCAGATTTCTTTAGCAAATTCTGAGAAAAACTATCTAATGGCCCAATATAATCTGCTTAAAGCAGTAGGCTTGCTTAATAGCCAATATCTAAAACTTAAGTAATTATTTGATTTTTAGGGGCAAAAAATAAATATATTGCTAATGAGAACAAAATGTGTACATTTATTTCATGATTCGAGTGTTAAAAAATTTAAAAAAAGAGGCAAAAAATGACGAAAAATAACCTAAAAGTAGTTAAATCTACTAAAGATCAAGAAATGGACGTTAAAGAAAAGAACAAAGCGCTAGACGCTGCAATAGCTCAAATTACAGATAATTTTGGAAAAGGCTCTGTAATGAAGTTGGGTGAAAAGAGAGCGATGGATATCGAGTCTGTTTCAACAGGTTCTTTAAGTCTTGACTTAGCTTTAGGTATTGGTGGATTACCAAAAGGAAGAATTATTGAAGTTTACGGACCAGAGTCATCTGGAAAAACAACATTAGCATTACAAGTTGTTGCTGAAGCTCAAAAGAGCGGTGGAATTTGTGCATTCGTTGATGCAGAACACGCATTAGATCCAGTTTACGCAAAAAAATTAGGTGTAAACACCGAAGAACTTTTAATTTCACAACCAGATACTGGTGAACAAGCATTAGAAATTGCTGATACACTAGTAAAATCAGGCTCTATTTCAGTAATCGTCATCGACTCTGTTGCAGCTTTAACACCAAAAGCTGAAATTGATGGCGAAATGGGAGATCATCATGTTGGTCTTCAATCAAGATTAATGAGTCAGGCTTTAAGAAAATTAACAAGCTCAATTTCAAATACAAACACAATGATGATTTTCATTAACCAAATCAGAATGAAAATTGGAGTTATGTTTGGAAGTCCAGAGACAACATCAGGTGGTAATGCACTTAAATTTTACTCATCTGTGAGAATGGATATTAGAAGAATTGGTGCCATTAAAGATAAAGACGAAATTATTGGTAACTCTACAAGAGTGAAGGTAGTTAAGAATAAAGTAGCACCACCATTTAAAGTTGTTGAATTTGATTTGATGTATGGAAGAGGAATTAGCAAGATGGGTGAATTAGTCGATCTTGGTTCTAAAGCAGATATAATTGAAAAATCAGGTGCATGGTATGCTTACAAAGGTGAGAAGATTGGTCAAGGCAGAGAGAATGCTAAGACTTATTTAGCTCAAAACCCTAAAGTTGCTGCAGAGATTGAAATGGCAATTAGAGAAAAAGCAGGTGTGATTTCTAAGAAAATTGAAGGAAATCCAATTGATCCTGAAAAATTGGAGAAAGAAAAGAAAGTAGCTGAAAAAGAAGAAGCTGAAAAAGCAGAAGCTACTCCTCCATCTAAAAAGAATTAATAGGTCATCTTTATTAATAAAAGGCGCTTAATTTAAGCGCCTTTTTTCCCTTCGATATCTAGACATAGAATAAAAAAGCTGTATTTTAAAAATATGGCAGACAAAACACTCAATGAAATAAGAAATACTTTCTTAAAGTATTTTCAAAAGAACGATCACAAGATTGTGGAATCTAGTAATTTAGTTCCCAACAACGATCCTACATTGATGTTTGCCAATTCTGGAATGGTCCAGTTTAAGAATGTTTTCACAGGTTTAGAAAAAAGAGATTATGTAAGAGCTACAACTTCACAAAAATGTGTAAGGGCAGGTGGTAAGCATAACGATTTAGAAAATGTTGGTTACACGCCTCGTCATCATACATTTTTTGAAATGTTGGGAAATTTTTCTTTTGGTGATTATTTTAAAGAGCAAGCAATTCATTATGCTTGGAACTTAATTACAAAAGATTTTGGAATAGATAAAAACAGACTTTATGTAACTGTATTTCATGAAGACGATGAGGCCTTCAATTTTTGGAAGAAAATAGCGGGTTTTAGCGATGATAGAATAATTAGAATTTCTACATCAGATAATTTTTGGTCAATGGGTGAGACAGGTCCATGTGGACCATGTTCTGAAATATTCTTTGATCATGGAGATCATTTACCCGGAGGATTGCCAGGCTCTAAAGATGAAGATGGAGATAGATTTATAGAAATTTGGAACTTGGTCTTTATGCAATTTGAACAAGTTACAAAAGATAAAAGAATAAATCTTCCAAAACCATCTGTTGATACAGGAATGGGACTTGAGCGAATAGCAGCTCTACTTCAGGGTACACATGATAATTATGAAACTGATCATTTTAAAAAAATAATTAATTCAGCTTCAGAAATTGTAAAAGTTAAATCGGATAAATCTAATCTTTCAAGTTTTAGAGTAATCGCTGATCATTTAAGAGCTAGTTCATTTTTAATTGCTGAAGGAGTTTTACCTTCTAATGAAGGAAGAGGATATGTTCTTCGAAGAATAATGAGAAGAGGGATGAGACATTCTCATTTACTTGGATCTAAGGAACCAGTTTTTTATAATTTGTTTGATACGCTTAAAAATGAAATGTCAGGAAACTATCCAGAGATAGTTAGAGCCGAATCTTTAATCAAAGAAACTTTGAAAATGGAAGAAGAAAAATTCTTAGTTCTATTAGATAGAGGAATAAAAATTTTAAATGACGAAATATCTAAAATAGATAAAGTTTTGCCGGGTGAAGTAGCTTTTAAATTATATGACACTTATGGCTTCCCATTAGATCTTACTGAAGATATTTTAAGAAACAAATCAATGTCAATTGATACTGAAAAGTTTCAATCTTTAATGAAGGAAAGTAGAGAACTTGCAAAGAAAAATTGGAAAGGTTCTGGTGATGCTGCGGTTGAAGATATCTGGTTTGGAATAAAAGATAAATTAGAAGCAACTGAATTTTTAGGATACGAAACTAATCAAGCTGAAGGTGTCGTGTTGTCTCTTTTAAAAGACAACAAAGAAGTAGATCAGTTAAAAGAAAATGATGAAGGAATGATTATAGTAAATCAAACTCCTTTCTATGGTGAGTCTGGAGGTCAGGTTGGTGATACTGGTGAAATAGTATCAAATGATTTTAAATTTGAAGTAACTGATGTCCAAAAAAAACTAGGAGATTTATTTGTGCATTATGGAAAGGTTAAGAGTGGATCTATAAAACTACAAGAAAGTGTAGAGTTAAAAATTGATGTAGAAAGAAGGGATAATACTCGTGCTTATCACTCAGCAACCCATCTGCTACATGAATCTTTACGAAGAGTTCTAGGTACTCATGTAACTCAAAAAGGATCTTTAGTAGAGCCAAGTAGATTGCGATTTGATTTCAGTCATATGAAGCCTATTTTGAATGAAGAAATTGATAAAATAGAAGAATTTGTAAACAAAATGGTGTCCAAAAAATCTGATGTAAAAACTAGACTAATGACACCTGATGAGGCAGTTGAAAATGGTGCTCTAGCATTATTTGGTGAAAAATACGGCGATGAAGTAAGGGTTCTTTCAATGGGAGACGAGGATGGAAAGTATTTTTCAACAGAGTTGTGTGGTGGAACACACGTTAAAAACACTGGAGATATTGGTAAATTTAAGATTGTCAGTCAGTCTTCAATTGCTGCAGGGGTTAGAAGAATTGAGGCTTTGAGAGACAAACAATTAGAGGAATATTTAAAAAATAAAGAAAAATTATCAAACCTATCTGCAGAAAAAGATGAGGAAAAAATTAAAGAATTAAGTCAGCAAATTATTAAATTGGGAGGAAAACCAAGTTTAGAAGAAACTGACCAGAAAACTTTAATAAAAAATTTAACTAAACAATTAGAGATTATCTCAGTAAATACAATTTTAGTGGACAAATCAAAAAATATTATAAAAGATGAAAAAATTAACGGAGTTAAGTTAAGACTTCAAAAAATAGATGGATTGCCTCCAAAAGAATTAAGAAAACTTGTAGATAAAGGTAAAAAAGATTTAGGTGAAGGTATTGTAGTAGTTTTTGCAAATAAAGATGACAAGGTTGGATTAGCTGTTGGAGTAACAGATAATTTAACAAGCAAGTTTGATGCAGTTCAATTTGTTAAAGTTGGATCTGAAATAATTGGTGGAAAAGGTGGTGGAGGCAGAAAAGACTTTGCTCAAGCTGGTGGACAAGACCAGTCAAAAATTGAAGAAGCTTTTGAAAAGCTTAAGGGTTTAGTTTAATTTTTTTTTTAAATTACCATCAATTTCATCTAAAAATTGATTTGTAGTTAAGAATTTACTATTTGGACCTACAAGAATTGCTAAATCTTTTGTCATTGATCCACTTTCTACACACTCTATACAAACTTTTTCTAAAGTTTGTGCAAATTTGATCAGTTCTTCATTACCATCTAATTTACCTCTGTGAGATAACCCTCTAGTCCAAGCAAAAATTGATGCGATTGGGTTGGTTGAGGTTTCTTTTCCTTGTTGATGCATTCTATAATGTCTAGTTACTGTTCCGTGTGCAGCCTCTGCTTCCATTACTTTTCCATCTGGAGTTAATAATGTACTTGTCATTAATCCTAAAGATCCATAACCTTGTGCCATAGTATCTGATTGCACATCTCCATCATAATTTTTGCAAGCCCAAATATATTTTCCACTCCATTTCATTGCACATGCAACCATGTCATCAATTAATCTATGTTCGTAAGTTAAATTATTTTTTTCAAATTCGCTTTTATATTCTTTGTCGAAAATTTCTTGGAAAATATCTTTAAATCTTCCATCGTATTGCTTCAGAATTGTGTTTTTCGTAGACATATAAACAGGCCATTTTTTAATTAACCCATAACTGAAACAAGATCTTGCAAAGTCTTCAATAGACTTATCTAAATTGTACATTGATAAAGCCACTCCAGGACCTGTAAAATTAAATACTTCATATTTAATTTCATCTTTTCCATCTTCTGATGTCCACTTCACTTCCATTTTTCCTTTTCCAGGAACTTTAAAGTCTGTTGCTCTGTATTGATCACCAAATGCATGTCTTCCAATAATCACTGGATCAGTCCAAGAAGGAACAAGTTTTGGAATATTTTTACAAATTATTGGTTCTCTAAATACTGTTCCTCCAATTATATTTCTTATAGTTCCGTTAGGAGATCTCCACATTTTTTTTAAATCGAATTCTTCTACTCTTGCTTCATCAGGTGTAATCGTTGCACACTTTATTCCAACACCAATTTTTTTGATTGCGTTCGCTGAGTCGATGGTAATCTGATCATCAGTATTATCTCTGCTTTTCATGCCTAAATCGTAATATTCGATACCAAGATCTAAATAAGGGAGGATTAATTTATTTTTGATGAACTCCCATATAATACGAGTCATTTCATCGCCATCCAGCTCTACAACTGGGTTTTTTACCTTGATTTTGCTCATTAAATAAAAATTATCTTATTAATTGAATTTGATCGTTTTATATACATATTAATCGAAAATTAGCAAATAGAAGAATATGTTTAGTAAGATATTTCCAAAGACTCACACTGAAGGATACAAGTTTATAGTAATAGCTGTATTCATAACTATCATTTTTTTAATTATTAATAATTTTTTAGGATTAATAGGAATTTTACTAACTGTCTGGGTTTATTATTTTTTTAGAGATCCAGAAAGAGTTATAATTGGAGACGATAGCTACCTTGTTAGTCCTGCTGATGGAGAAGTAATTAAAGTTGAAGAGGTGGACGGTCCAAAAGAACTTGGACTAGAAAATAAAAAATTTAAAAAAATAAGTATTTTTATGAACGTCTTTGATTGTCATGTCAACAGAACGCCATGCTCAGGTATTGTTGAAGACATTTTATATAAACCAGGTAAATTTTTAAATGCATCTTTGGATAAAGCAAGCGAAGATAATGAGAGAAATTATTATAAAATTAAAGATAAGCATGGGAATGATATTGTAGTAGTTCAAATTGCAGGATTAGTTGCAAGAAGAATAGTTTGTGAAACAAATAAAAATCAGGAATTAAATCAAGGTGATAGAATTGGTATGATTAGATTTGGCAGTAGAGCAGACGTTTATTATGAAAATTATGAACCACTAGTTAAAGTTGGTCAAACAGCAATTTCAGGAGAAACACTGCTGGCAAAAAATTAATTTATGGAACAACCAAAAAATAATTTAAAAGTTGTATCAAGCAAAAAAAATGCAAGAGTGATTTTGCCAAACATGCTTACCTTAATAGGAGTATGTATTGGATTGACTTCAATAAGATTTGCATTGGATGAGAAGTTTGGATTAGCAATTATTGCAATTATATTTGCAGCATTAATAGATGGTTTAGATGGTAGAATTGCCAGATTGATCAAAGGTACATCAAAAGTTGGAAAAGAGTTAGACTCGTTAACTGACATGATTAGTTTTGGTGTTGCCCCTGCATTTATTATGTATTTTTGGAAACTTAATAGTTTGGGAAGATTTGGGTGGCTTGTGTGCTTAATTTATGTAATTTGTGTAGCATTAAGATTAGCAAGATTTAATGTTAATTCTTCAGAGGAACCTTCTTGGAAAGATAATTTTTTTGAAGGCGTACCATCACCAGCAGGAGGTATATTGGTTTTAACTCCTTTAATATTTAGTTTAAGTGGATTAGATATATTTAATATTAATTACAATATTTTAGTTCCAACATTCTTTATTTTAACTTCATTACTTTTAATTAGTAAAGTTCCTACATATTCATTTAAAAAAATAGTAATTAGAAGAAACACAACTATATTTTTATTATTTGGAATAGTTTTATTTTTTGGAATGTTATTAATTTATACATTTGAAGTCTTAGCAATAAGTAGTTTGATTTATCTTTTACTAATCCCATTTGGCTACTTCCATTTTCAGAAAATTAAAAAAGATAAAAATGAAAATGGTGATGCAGACGAAGAAAACGATAAGCTAGAAGATATTTTGTAGAATTAAAATTTCTATAAATATCTTTAAATTGTTTAAGTAAATGAAAATATTAATTTATAATTCAGGTGGCGGCTTAGGTGATAGCATTCAATTATTTGACATAATTTACAGTTTAAGAGAAAAATTTGGATCAAATAATATTTTTTATTTATCAGCTCATAAAAATCACTTTAACAACTCACTTTTTGACTACAATATTCAATTAAATGAGCTAAAAACCGATATAATTTATTTTGGTTTCAGATTTTGGCATCTATTCAAATCAAAAAAAAATATACTTAAATCAAATTCAATTGAGCAATTCGATTTAATTGTAGATCTTCAGTCTAAATTAAGAAACACCATAATTCTTAAGCAATTTCCTTCTAAATATTTTTATTCATCGACCTTAAATTTTAAATTTTGCAATGTTGCAAAAGATTATATTTCCACAAAATTTGACTTAAAAAATATTCTTATAAATATAGAAAAATTACTTGATACTAAAATTCCATTTAAAAAATATAACTTTAATCAAATAAATGAAAAATATTTCAATGAAGCAAAAAGATTACTGCCTGATGACAGTTATATAGGTTTTTCTGTCACTCAGGGTAATGAATATAGAAAAAAAAGGTGGCCAATAGAAAAGTTTATCAATGTTGCTAAAAAAATTTTATTATTAAATAAAAAACCAGTCTTTTTTATAGAGAAAAATAATTTAGAATTAATTCAAAGAATAAAAGAGGAAATCAATAATGCAATTTTTCCTGAGTTAGACTCTCAATTATCAGGTCCGCCACTAGTAACTGCACTTTCATTAAGACTTGATAAAGCTATTTCTATTGATAATGGAATTATGCACATGATAGGTTTAGCAGATATTCCAATGATTGTTTTATTTGGGCCAACCAATTCAAAAAAATTTGCGCCTAAAGTAAAAAATATAGAAATCCTAGATAGTAAAATAATTTATAATTCAGAAGAC
The DNA here is from genome assembly GCA_902604035.1 of uncultured Pelagibacteraceae bacterium. Taxonomy (GTDB): domain Bacteria; phylum Pseudomonadota; class Alphaproteobacteria; order Pelagibacterales; family Pelagibacteraceae; genus Pelagibacter. The sequence continues at coordinate 28,496 of CACKXG010000004.1, read as the reverse complement.
ATCTCAAACATTACTGAGGACGATGTTTTGAAATTAATTTAAATTTTTGACAAAGTGAAAAAAAATAAAATCTCCAAGAACTGGGTCAATAAGCAGCGCAGAGATATCTATGTAAGACAATCCAAAGTCGATGGGTATCGTGCTAGATCAGCTTACAAATTAATTGAAATTGATGAAAAATTTAAAATTTTTAAAGGTGGATTATCAGTAATTGATATTGGTGCAGCTCCAGGAAGCTGGTCACAATATGCTCTCAAAGCAGCTAAAAGCGGAAAATTGATATCGATAGATTTAAAAAAAATGGAACCCATAGGCAACAGTGTTCAAATCCAAGGAGATTTTACTGAAGAAATAACTCAAGAAGAAATTAAAAAACATGTAAATGGTAAAGTTGACGTCGTAATGTCTGATATGGCTGTAGATACAACTGGTATTAAAAATATAGACTCAATTCAAACTGGAGAACTGTGTAAAGAGGCAATGTTTTTTGCAAAAGATTTAATGAAAGAAAATGGATATTTTATTTCAAAAATTTTTATGGGAGGGACATTTAACGAAATAGTCGCAGAGGGAAAAAAATATTTTAAAGAAGTTAAGGTTTTTAAACCAAAATCTAGCAGAAAAGATTCAAAAGAAAGTTTTATAATTTGTAGAAAAGTTCGATAGAGACTTTTAATTTAAAAGGAATCGTATATAAAAGATTATGGTTCCCATAAAAGAAGCACTCACCTTTGATGATGTTACATTAGCTCCAAAGTATTCAGAAATATTACCTTCTGATGCAGACACAAGCGTGTCTTTAACAAAGCATTTAAAACTTAAAATTCCTCTCTTATCATCTGCAATGGATACTGTAACAGAAAGCAGAATGGCAATAGCTATAGCTAAAGCTGGCGGTATTGGAGTAATCCACAGAAACCTTGATATAAAAAAACAAATATCAGAAATAAAAAAAGTAAAAAAAGAAAAACTAATTGTTGGAGCGGCTGTAGGTGCATCAGCCAGTGAATTTATTAGAGCTAAAGAAATAATTAAAAAAGGTGTAGATTTAATTGTAGTAGATACAGCGCATGGTCATACAAAAAAAGTTTCTGAAATAATAAAATATATTAAAAAAAATAAATCTAAAAAAATTGCGTTGTGTGCAGGAAATATTGCAACACCAGAAGCTGCAAAATTCTTAATAAAATTAGGAGTAGATATAATTAAAATTGGTATAGGTCCAGGTTCTATTTGTACAACAAGACTGGTTGCTGGAATAGGAGTTCCTCAATTAAGCGCAATTTTAGCTGTAAGAAGTGGTTTAAAAAATAAAAATGTTAAAATAATTTCAGATGGTGGAATAAAATATTCTGGTGATTTAGCAAAAGCTTTTGCGGCAGGAGCTGATGCTGTAATGATTGGTTCGTTATTTGCAGGTACAAACGAAACCCCAGGTAAATTAATTAAAAAAAATGGACAGCTTTTCAAAAGTTTTAGAGGTATGGGTTCTGTTGGAGCTATGAACAAAGGGTCAGCTGATAGATACTTTCAAAAAAAACAAAAAGACTCCTCAAAATATGTGCCTGAAGGTGTTGAAGGTTTTGTAAAGTATAAAGGAGATGTTGGGAGTATTATTTATAAATTAATTGGTGGATTGAAATCTTCCATGGGTTATCTGGGATCAAAAACAATCATTAAATTAAGAAATAAACCTCAATTTGTGAAAATTACAAAAGCTGGATTTTATGAAAGTATGGTTCATAATGTAGATGTGGTAAAAAAAGATAGTAAATATTAATGAGCAAATTTTTAAAATTAATAGGATTAATACTTTTAACAGCTTTTTTTAACACCACGTCTTTTAGTAAAGAAAATTTTTTTAATGAAGCTTTAGAATTGTTTAAAAAAGAAAAATATGAAGATGCGCGTTTTTTATTTGAAAGAAATATAGTTTTTAATCCAAAAGACGCAAAGTCATATTTATATTTAGCAAAAATTTATAACCAAGAAGAAAATCAAAGAAAAGAAGAATATAATTTAGAAACAACACTTTTAATTGAGCCAGATAATGAGGACGCTTTATTAATGTTAATGAAAATTGCATTAGAAAAATCGAATTATGAAAAAGTCAAAGACCTTTCTGATAAATTTGTGAAAGTTTGTAAAAATTTATGTGATGAAAACAAAGATATTCAAGAGTCATTAAAAAATATTGAACCTGAAAATAATGAGTCTTGATCAAAACCTTAATAAAATCTTAATAATAGATTTTGGTTCTCAATTTACTCAATTAATTGCAAGAAGAGTAAGAGAATTAGGTGTGTTTTCAGAAATAGTTAGTCACAAAAAAATAAAACTAAAAGACATAAATAACAGCATTAAGGGAATAGTATTATCTGGCGGTCCATTAAATGTTTATCAAATAAATAAATATTCATTTGATAAAAAAATTTTACAACTTGATGTACCAGTTCTTGGAATATGTTTTGGTCATCAAATTTTATCAAAACTTAATGGCGGAAGGGTAAAACAATCAAAACATAGAGAATTTGGTTTAGCTAATGTTTATAAAAAAAATAATAGTCTTTTAACAACTAATTTTTTTGCAAATAAAAAATCCAAACAAGTTTGGATGAGCCATGCTGATCAAGTTTCAAAACTGCCTAAGAATTTTAAAGTTGTAGCATCAAGCACTAATTCAAAATTTGCAATTGTTGAAAATAAAATAAAAAAATATTATGGAGTACAATTTCACCCAGAGGTAACTCATACAGAGAATGGAAAGAAATTAATAAGTAATTTCATTTTTTTAATTTGTAAAATCAAAAAAAATTGGTCTTCTAGGGATCAAAAAAATCAACTTGTTAAAGATGTTAGAAAACAAGTTGGAAACAATAAAGTTATTTGCGCTTTATCAGGAGGTGTAGATAGTAGTGTAGTTGCTCAATTACTTAATAAAGCTATTGGTAAAAAACTTTATTGTATTTTTGTAAATACAGGCCTCTTAAGAAAAAATGAGGAAGTGCAAGTAGTTCAAACTTTTAAAAAGCGTTTAAAAATGAATTTAATTTATGTAAATGCTGAAAAGGAATTCTTAAAAAAATTAAAAAATGTTTCTGATCCAGAAAAAAAAAGAAAAATAATTGGTAATTTATTTATTAAAATATTTGAGCGGTATGCTAAGAAAATTAAAAATGTTAAATTTTTAGCTCAGGGCACTCTTTATCCAGATTTAATTGAGAGCAAATCTGTTACTGGAAGTCAAACTTCTAAAATTAAATCACATCATAATGTCGGTGGCTTACCTAAAAAAATGAATTTAAAATTAGTAGAACCACTAAAATTCTTATTTAAGGACGAGGTAAGAAAATTAGGATTAGAGTTAAATTTAAGTAAAGAAATTATTTCAAGACATCCTTTTCCTGGACCAGGTTTAGCTATTCGAATGCCAGGCATAATAACTAATGAAAAAATTAAAATTTTAAAAGAGGCTGATTATTACTTTATTCAAGCTTTAAAAGATCATGGTCTTTATCATAAGATTTGGCAAGCTTATGCAGCATTACTTCCAGTAAAAACAGTGGGTGTTATGGGAGACAATCGTACTTATGAATACTTATGTTTATTAAGAGCAATTACATCTGAAGATGGAATGACAGCTGACTATTATGAATTTAAAAAGTCTTTTATGCAAACTATATCAAATAAAATAGTTAACAGTATAAGGGGTATAAACAGAGTAGTGTATGATGTCACTTCAAAACCACCTAGCACTATTGAATTAGAGTAGTTTTTAATTATAAATTAACATTATGAAATATTTACACACAATGATTAGAGTTAAAGACGTGGATGAGTCTCTAAGATTTTTCTGCGAAGGGCTTGGTTTAAAAGAAACAAGAAGAATGGAAAATGAAAAAGGTAGATTTACATTAATTTTTCTTGCAGCACCAAATGATGAAAAAGCAGAAATAGAATTAACTTATAATTGGGATGGTGATGAGCTCGGAGAAGGTTCAAGAAATTTCGGTCATCTTGCCTATAGAGTAGATAATATTTATGAAACTTGCCAAAGATTAATGGATATGGGCTACACGATTAATAGACCACCAAGAGATGGTCATATGGCTTTTGTTAGATCACCAGACAAAATTTCAATTGAGATTCTTCAAGAAGGAAATTTAGAACCTAAAGAACCTTGGGCTTCAATGGAAAATACCGGCTCTTGGTAAGTCGATGAAAAAAAAAATTTCAGATTTAATTAAAAAAAAAAATAAACAAAAAATTGTAAGTTTAACTGCTTACTCAAAAAACGTTGCATCAATTTTAGATAATCATTGCGATATTATACTTGTTGGAGATTCTCTTGGATCTGTTTTGTATAATTATAAATCTACGAGAGAAGTTACTTTGAATACTATGATTGAACATTCTAAAAGTGTCAGAATGGGTATTAAAAAAAGTTTAATGATTGTTGATATGCCACATAACACCTATCGAAATCCTAAAGAAGCTTTAAAAAATGCAAAACAAATAATGAAAAAAACTAAATGTGATGGAGTAAAATTAGAAGGTGGAAAAAAAATTTATGAAACAGTCAAAACTTTAGTTAAAAATAAAATTCCAGTTATGGGCCATTTAGGGCTACTTCCTCAGTCAGATAAAACTTTCAAATTTAAAGGAAAAAAAAAGTTTGAGAGAGATAAGATTATAAGAGACTCACAATTACTGGAAAAAGCTGGAGTATTTTCAATTGTTTTAGAATGTGTTGAAACTTCTTTAGCAAAACTTGTCACACAAAATTTAAAAGTACCAACTATTGGTATTGGAGCTTCTAAATATTGTGATGGTCAAATATTAGTTTTTGATGATTTAATTGGCTTAAATCCAATGAATTACAAATTTGTAAAAAAATATGTCAATATTAGAAATGAGATTTCTAAAGCTGTTTCAAATTATTCAAAAGAAGTTAGAAAAATTAAATTTCCTAATAAAAAAAATTCTTTTTAATTAAAAGTATTTTTTAAATTCTTCATTAATATTTAATATTTCAAGATCAACCAATCCACCAATTACTAATTGTAGACCAACGATTAAGATAAATACTAAGCCAATATAAGCTATCCAAATATGTCTTTGAATATAATTAGCCATATATGTAGCTAAAGCACCAGTCAAAACAACTGATAGCATAAGACCAAATATCATAAATCCAAAATATCCTTTTGCTGCTGCAACTACACCAATGACATTATCAAAACTAATCATGATATCTGCAAATAAAACTTTTCCAATGCTACTAATGAATGAAGGCTCTTTACCTTTTTTAGTAGTGGGTTTTACTTTTTTGATGTCTAGTAAATCTTTCCTTAAATCATTTACAATCCAAATTAATAATAAACCACCCAAAATTTTTATAAAATAAAATTCAAATAAAAAAGTCGCAAAAATTGCAAAAAAAATTTTAAAAACAAAGGCTCCAATTACACCCCAAAGAATTATTTGTTTTCTATTTTTTGGAACAAAATTTGAAGCAATAGACCCAACTATTACTGCATTATCTGCTGTTAATATAATTGTGATAAAAATTATATTGGTTAAAATTATGAGCTCTTCAATCAAGATAATGTTATAATAGTATAATCTGACAATTTTTCAATGAGACCATAATGATAATTTTATTGATTTAACCTCTAAGAGATAATTAAATATTAATTTTAAAAAGGAGGATAGATGAAATTATTCAAATTATTTATATCTATAATTACTTCAGTATTATTATTTGCAAACGTTTCCTTAGCTGAAAAATGGGATATGGCACTAGCTTATGGTGCTGGAAACTTTCATTCTGCTAATGCAACAGAATTTGCAAAGAATGTAACTGAAAAAAGTGGTGGAAAACTTACAATTGTTACTCACCCAGGTGGTTCATTATTTAAAGGTGGTGAAATTTTCAGAGCTGTAAGAACAGGTCAAGCACCTATTGGTGAAAGATTCATGTCTGCTCTTGGAAAAGAAGATCCTTTATATGAAATTGACTCATTACCTTTCTTAGCAACTACTTATGATGATGCTATGAAATTATATGAAGCTTCAAAACCATATATTGTTAAGAGTCTCGATGAAAAAGGATTGGTATTTCTTTATGCAGTTCCATGGCCTGCACAAGGACTTTACAGTAAAAAGCAAATTAAAAAAGTTGGTGATCTAAATGGATTAAAATTTAGAGCATACAACTCTGCAACAATAAGAATTGCGGAGTTAACAGGAATGGCGCCAACTAAAATTGAAGCAGCTGAAATTAGCCAAGCTTTTTCTACAGGTGCAGTGGAAAGTATGATTACTTCTCCTACAACTGGTAAAAATAGCAAGATTTGGGAAAATGGTGTTAAATATTTTTATGATATAGCAGCATGGTTTCCAAAAAACATGATCATAGCTAATAAAGCAGCTTGGAATAAACTTGATAAAGCAACTCAAGATCTAGTAATGAACCAAGCAGCAATTGCTGAAGAAAAGGGTTGGGAATTATCTAAACAAGGTAATACTGGAGACAAGAAAGCTTTAGCAGATGCTGGAATGGAAGTAGGCGAAGTTAATTCAGCTTTAAAAAAACATTTTGAAAAAGTTGGAGCAACAATGTCTGAAGAATGGAAAGCAAAAGCTGGAGACAGAGGTGCTGCAGTTTTATCTGCTTACAAATAAATAGTCTTAAAAAAAAGGCCAACTTGTAGTAAGTTGGCCTTTTTACTAAATGTTTCAATCAATAAACAATAATCTAAATAAACTTTATAAATTTTCAGGATATTTAGCTGCTTTTTTTTTAATACTTGTTGCAGTTTTTATTTTAATTGGAATTTCCTCAAGGATTTTTGGTTTTTACATAAGGGGTTTAGCTGAGTACTCAGGCTACTGCATGGCTGCAGCCTCTTTTTATGCTTTAGCATTTACTTTTGTTGAGGGTGGACATATTCGAATTACTCTTTTTTTAGAAAAAGCCTCTTCATCTTATAAGAGATTTTTAGAAATATGGTGTCTGCTCGTAGGAACAATTTTTTCAGGTTATTTGTCTTTTTACTTATGGAAAATGTTACTAATCTCTTATGATTTTCAAGAGAGAAGCGAAGGCGCAGATGAGATCTTAATTTGGATACCTCAAACTAGTGTTGCTATTGGATCTTTAATTTTTTTTATAGCTGTTTTACATAAATTTATTTTAACAATTTTAAGCAAGAATGACTGAAATATTTCTCATAATATTTTTTATAAGTGTACTTTTATTCTTTCTTGGATCTGGCATCTGGGTAGCGATAAGCATGATAGGAGTTTCAACAATTGGGATGATGTTATTTACTTCAAGACCAGTTGGGGATGCCATGGCAACTACGATATGGGGAACCTCGTCATCATGGACATTAACAGCTTTACCATTATTTGTTTGGATGGGTGAAATATTATTTAGGACCAAGTTATCTGAAAATTTATTTGCTGGACTATCACCATGGATGCAAAAATTACCTGGTGGATTAATTCATGTAAATGTTGTTGGTTGTGCACTTTTTGCTGCAATTTCTGGCTCTTCTGCTGCAACTGTTGCAACAGTAGGTAAGATGTCTATCCCGGAACTAAGAAAAAGAAAATATCCAGAAAAAATTTTGCTAGGTAGTCTAGCAGGCTCAGGAACTTTAGGACTTCTTATTCCTCCTTCAATAATATTAATAATTTATGGAGTGACAGTTCAAGAGTCTATAGCAAAGCTATTTATTGCAGGAATTATTCCGGGGATAATGATTGCACTTATATTTATGTCTTACGTGATCATCTGGTCTTTAATTAATAAAAAAAGCATGCCAAAGTATGTAGAAAATTTTTCCTTTTTTGAAAAAATAAAAAAATCTAAACAATTATTACCTGTAATTATTTTAATTTCAGCTGTGATTGGATCAATATACACTGGCGTTGCAACAGCAACTGAGGCTGCTTCTTTAGGTGTAGTAGGGGCTTTAATTTTATCTTACTTTCAAAAGAGCTTAACCATTGAAACATTTAAACAATCTTTATTAGGAGCAACCAAAACATCTTGCATGATTGCTTTTATTTTAGCTGGTTCCACATTTTTATCATTAGCTATGGGATTTACTGGTCTTCCAAGAAACCTAGCTATCTGGATACAAAATATGGAGCTATCACCTTATGTACTAATTTTTGTTTTAATGATTTTCTATATTATTCTTGGAATGTTTCTTGATGGAATTTCAGCAGTAGTACTTACAATGGCAATAATTGAACCAATGATTAGACAAGCTGGTTTTGACATGATTTGGTTTGGAATATTTTTAGTTATTGTAGTTGAGATGGCTCAAATCACACCACCTGTAGGATTTAATTTATTTGTTTTGCAAGGAATGGCTAACAAAGATATGGGATTTATTGCAAGAAGTGCTTTTCCATTATTTTTATTAATGATACTTGCAGTAATACTTGTCGTTATTTTCCCTGAAATTGCATTATGGATGCCTCAACAAATGGTTCAAAATATTAATTAATATTTTGATTTTTTTGTCCCATCAATAATTTGTTTCAATTCTTTATATTCTTCACAATTACAGTTTTCTAATATTTTTAATCTTTCTTTGGCTAAATCTAATCTGTTTGTTGCAACATACAACTCACCTAAATACTCATTTATGCCAATATGGTTTGGTTCAATCGCCAAACCTTGTAGATAATATTTTTCACCATTTTCATAATCACCAAGTTTTCGAGTAGTGAACCCTAGATAATTTAAAGTATCAGCTTGATTAGGTTTCTTAGAATTTGATTTTAAAAGTAATTTTTGAGCTTTAGCATATCTTTTTTTTGCTTTCTCAAGTTTACCTTTTGCTTCATATTTTTTTGCCCACTTTATTGACTCAACTGCTTTTGCATAATCTGTTTTTACTTTTGCAGGTTTAGGATCTGATCCAGCTGAAAATGAGTTTGTAGCAAATAATGTTAAGCAAACAATTATAAATAGTTTTTTAATCATTTTTAAATTTCTCCATTTTATTCAAAGGTTTTAATTGCAGTCCATTTTCTATTAAATTTTCTCTAATTGATTTTGCAGTAGACAATGAACTTTCATTATCCCCATGTATGCACACAGAGTCTATTTCACAAGGTATCTGCTTTCCACTGTGACAATTAAGTGACTGATTTTTAACCATATTTAATACGTGTTTTTTAGCTTCTTCTGGATCAGTAATAAGAGCGTATGGTTTTTTTCTGGAAACCAAATTTCCATCATCTTCATAATTTCTATCTGCAAAAATCTCACAAGCTATACGCATGTTAAGTTTTTTTGCTGCTTGTTCCATTTTAGATCCAGTAGGAACCAAATAAATTAAATCTTTATTAATTTCATTAACGGCTTTTGCTAAGGTAGTAGCTAAATCTATATCCTCACAAGCCATATTGTTTAAAGCACCGTGTGGTTTAATGTGAGTAACATTCTCTCCATGATCTTGAGCAATTTTTTGAAGAATTTCATATTGATCAATAATCAATTGCCTTACCTCATTAGGTGGAAGTTTCATTCTTTGCCTTCCAAAATTTTCAGGGTCATTAAATGACGGATGCGCTCCAATACTAACACCATTTTTTTTTGAAATTTGAACAACTTGATTCATCGACTCATCATCACCTGCATGATAACCGCATGCGACATTTGCAGAATTAACTATTTCTAGTAAATCTGGATCATACTTATTTGAATGATGTTTTGATTTTTCACCTAAATCGCAATTTATATTAATTTCCATAGTCTCTAATGTTAAGTATAACATGACATGATAAAAAATATATCAAATCTTGGTGACGCAGCTTTGTACTGTGATTTTGGTAATGAAGTAAATAAATCAATTAATTCACAAGTAATAAAATACTTTAAAAGTATTAAAGAAAAAAAATTTGAAGGGATAAATAATTTAACACCTTCTTATAATAAATTAATAATTTCTTATGATTTAAAAAAAACAAATTTTAAAGAAGTAAAAAATTATGTTGAAAATATAAATGCTGAATACTCAATTGATATAAATTCTAAAAAATTAGAAATACCGGTTTGTTGTCATGAAAATTTCTCAATGGATATTAAAAGATTAGAGGAAATATTAAAACTAAGTAGAGAAAAAATTTTAGAGAATTTTTTAAATAAGGAATATTTTTGTTACATGACAGGGTTTATTGCTGGTATGCCTTTTCTTGGTGACTTAGATGAGAATATGAGAGCTCAACGTTTAGAAACTCCAAGAGTAAAAGTGCCTAAGGGATCTGTCGCATTAACTGAGCAATTTGCAAATATTTATACATTTGAAAGTCCAGGTGGATGGAATGTTTTAGGAAATACACCTTTGGATGTTTTTGATAGTTCAAAAGAAGATAAACCAAATCTAATTAACCCAGGAGATACAGTTATTTTCAAGGAAATTACTTTAGATCAATATAAAAATTATAATGAGCAGTAATTATTTAGATATAATCAGACCTGGAATTAATACTACATTTCAAGATAAAGGTAGGGATCATCTATATCATATTGGTATTCCATTTAGTGGTGCTATGGATAATCGAAATTATCTTATAGCCAACAAACTAGTTAATAATAACTTAGACTCTGCAGTGATAGAGTTTGCATATCAAGGTCCTCATATAAAATATTCAGGAGAAAAAATTAATTTTGCTGTCACTGGAGATGTAATTTTTTCAATTAAAAAAAAAGATACTGAAATTGAGGGAAATTGTTACGAAAGCTATCAAATTGAAAATGGAGATGAGATAAATATCATATCTACAAATAAATCAGTTTATGGATATTTAGCATTAGGTGGAGAGTTCGATTTAAAATTTCAATGGAATAGTTGTTCTATAAATACAAAAGCAAATATTGGATCGAATGATGGAAAAAAATTAGATGAAGGGCAAAGAATTAATTTAAAAAAAATAAATTCAAATAAGGATATTAAAAAAACTAATTACATTAATACCAAAATAGAAAACATAAGAGTGATCAAAGGAACTAATTTTGATTACTTTTCTGAAGAAGGTAAAAAAATATTTTATGAAAAGGAATTCACAGTATCGAAACTTTCAGACAGAATGGGTATGAGACTAGAGGGACCTAAAATTGATAATATTGTGAATACCAACATAAAATCAGAGGGTTTGATTAAAGGTGTAATCCAAGTACCAGCAGACGGAAACCCAATTATAATGCTTTCAGATCACGGTACTATAGGTGGTTATCCAAAAATTGGAGTTGTGGCTAGTGTCGATTATGACCGATTAGTACAGATGTCTCCTGGTTCAAAAATAAAATTTAAAGAGATTAATTTATCTGATGCAGAGACTTTATTTAGGTTATATGAAATGGAAACTCAAAATTTACTATCACAAATTTAATGAATTTTTTAACAAAAATACCAGGTCCTTTTTTAGTTTTTTTAGGAGCTTGTGCATTAAGTTTTGGAGGTTTAATTGTTAAGTCTTTCGATGGATCTACACTTTGGCAAATATTATTTTGGAGATCACTTTTCTTTATTGGAGTAATTTCTATATTTTTAATATTTACTTACAAAGGAAAAGTTTTCAGTGCTCTTTATAAATCCGGAATTCCAGGTTTATTTGGGGGAATAATATTATCTATTGGATTTGCCAGCTATGTATTTGCTATGTATGAAACAACAGTAGCTAATGCTAATTTTATAATACAAACCCAAGCTTTGTTTTTAGCAATTTTTGGTTATGTTTTTTTAAAAGAAAATATTTCAAAAATTACATTAACTTGTATTATTACAGCAGTAGCAGGCATCATTTTAATGTTGGGAAGTTCACTTACACCAGGTCAAATGACTGGAAACTTAGTTGCATTCATTATGCCGATATCGTTTGCAATCTTAATTTTAATTGTCAGAAAATACCCAAAAGTCGACATGATACCTTTACAACTGGTTGCTGGAATTTTTGCAACGTTAATAGGTTTGTTTATGTCACCGAGTATTTTGGTTTCAACAAATGATATTTTTTTAGGTTTTATTGCAGGATTTTTTCAAGTTGGACTTGGCTTTATACTTATAACAATTGGAGCAAGATCAACTCCCTCAGCATTTGTTGGAATAATTATGTTAACTGAAGCTGTCTTAGGACCTATGTGGGCATGGATGTTTGCAAACGAAAACCCGCCACTCACAGTGCTTTTTGGGGGAGCTGTGGTTATAACAGCAGTGGTTATACAGTTTTTGTCTCCATTACTTGTCAAAAAGGTAGCTAAATAAATTTCACATAAACATTTTAAATGTGCTATAAATTTATATACGGGAGAGACTACTTTTGTAGCGCCGAAGGAGCAACCACCCCGGAAACTCTCAGGCAAAAGGACCGTACATATTAACTCTGGAAAGAGAATTATTCTCGCCGAAGGAGCAAATCTCTCAGGCACCAAGACAGAGGGGGCACATAAGAGTTAATATGGAAATAAAAAAAACATCGCTAAATAAACTTCATCAAAGTAACAACGCAAAGTTTGTTGAATTCGCTGGTTATGAAATGCCTATTCAGTATAGCAAAGGTATTATTGAAGAACATAAATTCACAAGATCGCATTCTGGAATTTTTGATGTATCTCATATGGGCCAGCTATTCATATATGGCGATGAAACTTTAACTGAAGAATTAGAAAAAATTTTTCCATTAGATTTAAAAAATCTAAAACAAAACTGCTCTAAGTATAGTTTTTTGATGAATGAGGAAGCAGGAATTTATGATGATTTAATCATCACTAAAATAGAGGAAGGGTATTTAATTATCTTAAATGCTGCATGCAAAGATAAAGATTTTGAGATTTTATCTAATTTACTAGGTTCAAAATTTAAAATGAATTTAGATAACAATAAATCTTTGATAGCTATTCAAGGACCTAAATCTGTTGAAATTTTAAACTCAATTATAAATGGGGTTGATCAACTAAATTTTATGACAGGAAATTGGTTTGATTCTGATAATCAAAAATTATTTATCACAAGATCAGGTTATACAGGGGAGGATGGATTTGAAATTTCAATTTCTAACGATAAAGCTGAAAATTTCGTTGAAAATTTAATAGAAAAGGGAGCACAACTTATAGGACTTGGGGCAAGAGATACCTTGAGATTAGAAGCTGGATTATGTTTATATGGTCACGAATTAGATATTAATAAAACACCAGTTGAGGCAAACCTTAGATGGGCAATCTCAAAATCTAGATTATCAAACGGGGGTTTTATTGGATCGAAAAAAATTATGAACCAAATGCAAGATGGAGCAAGCCAAATAAGAGTAGGGATTAAACCCCAAGGTAGATTGATTGCTAGAGAAAAAACTAAAATATTTGATGATACAGATACACAAATCGGCGAGATAACTAGTGGCACGTTTGGACCAAGTGTAAATGGTCCTATTGCGATGGGTTATGTTAATAAAGAGTTTTCAAAAGTTGATACTAAAATTTTGCTTGAGGTAAGAGGAAAAAAACATCCAGCAAATGTTTGCGCATTACCATTTTATAAAAAAAATTATGTGAAAGGAGTAAATTAATGAGTGAAGTAAAATTTTCAAAAGAACATGAGTGGATTACTTTAGAGGGAGAAGTAGCCACAATAGGAATTACAAAACATGCAACAGAAATGCTTGGAGACATCGTTTTTGCAGAACTTCCTGAAAAAGGATCTAATGTTGAAAAAGATGGTACTGCAGGAGTAGTAGAGTCTACGAAAGCTGCTAGTGATGTTTATACTCCAGTTAGTGGTGAGGTGGTAGATACAAATCAAGCTATCGTAGATGATCCTTCTAAAATTAATGAGGATCCAGAGGGTTCAGCATGGTTTTTTAAACTCAAAATGAAAGATCAATCTGAAATGGATAGTCTTATGAACAAAGAAGAATACGATAAATTTGCAAAGGAGAGTGCTAGCTAATGTTACATAATTCTCAAAAAGATTTTTTAAAAAGACACATTGGACCTTCAGATGAAGATCAAAATAAAATGCTTAAGGAACTTAATTTTAAATCACTAGATGATTTAATCAAAAGTACAGTTCCAGAAAAGATCCAATTGAAAGATGAATTAAATATTGGAGAGTCTAATTCAGAATATGAAGCATTAAGAAAATTAAAAGCAATTTCGAAAAAAAATCAAATTTACTCTAACTTTATAGGGATGGGTTATTATGGCACTTACACTCCATATGTAATTCTAAGAAATATTTTAGAAAATCCAGGTTGGTACACTTCTTATACACCTTATCAACCTGAGGTAGCTCAAGGAAGATTGGAAATGCTGCTTAATTTCCAACAAATGATAGTTGATTTCACAGGAATGGATATAGCAAACGCATCTTTATTAGATGAAGGAACAGCAGCTGCAGAAGCGATGGGATTAAGTCATAGATTAAATAAAAAAGATAATAATTTAGTTTTTGTTTCAGAAAATTGTCACCCACAAACAATAGATGTAATTCAAACAAGAGCGGAACCGATGGGATTAAAAGTGCTTGTTGGTAATGAAGATAAAGTATTAGATCAATTAAAAGAAGATTTAGTTTGTGGTATATTACAATATCCGGGAACTTTAGGAGATATAAAGGATCCTAGTGAAGCAATAAGTAAAATTCATAAAAAAAATGGTAAAGCAATTTTAGCTTGTGATTTATTGGCACTTGCCAAGTTAAAAACACCAAGAGAACTAGGAGCAGATATTGCTGTCGGAAGCTCTCAAAGATTTGGAATTCCAATGGGCTATGGTGGACCTCATGCAGCCTTCTTTGCAACTAAAGATGAATATAAAAGATCTATGCCTGGACGAATTGTAGGGGTCTCTGTTGATAGACATGGAAACAAAGCTTACAGATTATCATTACAAACTAGGGAACAACATATAAGAAGAGATAAAGCTACAAGTAATATTTGTACTGCCCAAGCTTTGTTAGCAATTGTTTCAGCTGCATATGCTATTTACCACGGACCAGATGGAATAAAAACTATTTCTGAGAGAGTTTCTCAATTAGCTAAAAACTTTGCAGATAAATTAAAACAATCAGGATATGAAATATATTCAGATCATTTCTTTGATACAGTTACAATTGTTACTAAAGATAAAACTGATCAAATCTATAAAAATGCTTTAGATCAAAAGGTAAACATTAGAAGAGTAAATTCCGAAATGTTGGCAGTTTCTTTTGATGAAAAGAAAAATGTTTATAGAGTAAATCAATTGTTGAAAATTTTTAATGCAGCAGAATCAATTAAAAAAGAAGATCCAACAGTAAGCTTACCTAATCTTCCAAAAAATTTATTAAGAACTTCAAAATATTTAGAACATCCTGTTTTTAATTCATATCATTCAGAAACCGAAATGCTTAGATATTTAAAAAAATTAGAAGATAAAGATATAGCTCTGAATAGAACTATGATTGCACTTGGTTCTTGTACCATGAAATTAAATGCTACTGCAGAAATGATACCTATCTCATGGAGAGAATTAGCAGAGCCTCATCCGTTTGTGCCTATTGAACAAATGGAAGGATATAGAGATTTATTCACTGATCTTAAAAATTGGCTTAGATCAATTACTGGTTTTTCTGGTGTTTCACTTCAACCAAATGCAGGCGCTCAAGGAGAGTATGCAGGATTAATGGTTATTAGAAAATATCATTTAGATAGAGGTGAGGAAAATAGAAATATATGTTTAATACCAAGTTCAGCACATGGAACTAATCCCGCTAGTGCACAAATGGTTGGAATGAAAGTTGTCGTTGTAGATTGTGATAAAGAAGGAAATGTTGATTTTGAAGATTTAAAGAAAAAAGCAGAAATGCATTCTGAAAATCTTGGAGCATTAATGGTCACTTATCCGTCTACTCATGGAGTATTTGAGGAAAAAATTACAGATATATGTGAGTTAATTCATAAACATGGTGGCCAAGTTTATATGGATGGTGCAAATTTAAACGCGCTTGTTGGTATAGCAAGACCTGGAAATTTTGGTCCAGATGTTTGTCACATAAATTTACACAAAACATTCTGTATTCCACATGGTGGTGGAGGACCAGGAATGGGACCAATTGCATGTAAAAGACATTTACAAGTTTATTTGCCTAATCATCCAGTTGTTAAGGACTGTGGACCTGCTACAGGAATAGGAGCAGTTTCAGCAGCACCTTGGGGAAGTTCAAGTATTTTATCTATTTCTTGGATGTATATTAAAATGATGGGTTCTGAAGGTTTAAAATTAGCTACTCAAATTGCAATACTAAATGCAAATTATATAGCTCATAGACTAAAAGATCACTACCCAATTCTTTATAAAGGATCAAACGGCAATGTAGCTCATGAATGTATAATTGATATTCGATCTATAAAAACTGAAACAGGGATTACGGAAGAAGATATAGCTAAAAGATTGATCGATTATGGTTTTCATGCACCAACAATGTCATGGCCAGTAGCAGGCACAATGATGATTGAACCAACTGAAAGTGAAAGCTTGTCTGAACTAGATAGATTTTGTGATACTTTGATTAGCATTAAATCAGAAATAGATATGATCAAATCAGGAAAATTTGATAAAGTTGATAATCCAATTAAAAATGCTCCTCATACAGATATTGAATTAGCTTCAGATGAATGGAATCATAAATATTCAAGACAGCAAGCTGCGTATCCTGCAAAATTCTTAAAAGCAAATAAATTTTGGCCTCCAGTTGCAAGAGTTGATAACGTATACGGAGATAAAAATATTTTTTGTACTTGTCCGAGTATGGATGAGTTTAAAGAAGATGCAGCATAATAATTAATGAAAATTGCTGTTGTTGGCTCAGGTATTTCTGGATTAAGTGCTGCTTATTATTTGTCTAAAAAACATCATGTAGATCTTTTCGAGCGAGAAGATCATTTTGGTGGACACTCTCATACAATAGATTTGATTTTTGATGAAAAAAAAATTTCAGTAGATATAGGTTTCATTGTTTTTAATTTTCAAACTTATCCAAATTTAATTAATTTTTTTAAGGAAAATGATATTCAAATTGAAAAAAGCAATATGTCTTTTTCAGTTTCAGTAGATAATACAAACTTTGAATATTGTGGAAAAGGGTTGAGTGGAATTTTCTCCAATAAATCAAATTTGTTTAACATAGAGTTCTTAAAAATGTTTTTTGATATCATTAAATTTTATAAAAAAAGTGATCAAGTAAATGTATCAAATGATAAAATTACTTTAGGTGAATATTTAAAAATTAATACATTATCAAAAACATTTGTTGATTATCATATAATACCAATGGTATCTGCAATCTGGTCTATGCCTCCTTATGAAGCGAGCAAGATGCCAATTAGTTTCTTTCTTAGATTTTTCCAAAATCATGGTTTGTTTAAATTGAAAAATAGACCGCAGTGGTACACAGTAACTAACAGGAGTAGAACTTATGTTAGTAAAATACTTTCTCAAATAAGTGGTGAACACTACAAAAATTACAAAGTTACAAGAGTTAAAAGAAAATCATCAGGATTAGACCTATACTATGGTGGAGAAAGCGAATTTTTTGATTATGACAAAGTAGTTTTGGCGACACATGCTGATGAAGCTTTAAAGTTAATTGAAAATCCAACTGAGGATGAGAAAAATATTCTTTCGAATTTTAGCTATAAAGAAAACATAGCTTACATACATACAGATCAGAGTGCCATGCCAAAAAATAAAAAGGCTTGGTCTTCTTGGAATTCATCAATAGATGACAAGAATTTAGAGAAAAATTCAATAACCTACTGGTTAAATTTATTGCAAAATTTAAAGTGTGATGAAAATATTTTCTTAACACTAAATCCTTACTTCAATATTGATGAGAAAAAAATATTGAAAAAAGTAAAATTTACACATCCATATTACGATCAAAAAGCATTAGATGCTCAATCAGAGCTTATTAAAATACAAAATCAAAAAGATTTACTTTTTTGCGGCAGTTATTTTGGTTACGGATTTCATGAAGATGGAATAAAATCATCTCTTGAAATGCTGAAAAACCTTAATGATTAGTTCTTGTATATATAATGGAAACGTAATCCATAAGAGATTTAAACCAAAAGAACATTTTTTTAAATATAAAGTATTTTCACTTTTCATTGATCTATCAGAGTTAAATGAGCTTAATAATAAATTAAAATTTTTTTCATTAAATAAATTTAATCTTATTAGTTTTTACGAAAAAGATCATGGTGACCGTGATGGTTCATCTCTTTTTGAGTGGGTAAAAAAAAATCTAATTAGTAACGAAATCACAACAGATAATATAAAAGTTAAACTTTTATGCTATCCAAGAATATTTGGTTATGTTTTTAATCCACTAAGTATTTTTTTTGTA
The DNA here is from genome assembly GCA_902604035.1 of uncultured Pelagibacteraceae bacterium. Classification (GTDB taxonomy): domain Bacteria; phylum Pseudomonadota; class Alphaproteobacteria; order Pelagibacterales; family Pelagibacteraceae; genus Pelagibacter. The sequence goes on along the minus strand of CACKXG010000004.1, from coordinate 10,086 downwards.
TACGATAATAATGATAATTTAATTTCTATATTATATGAGGTTAAAAATACATTTGGTGAGCAACATACATATGTTTTTAAAGTTGAGGGACAAAATAAATTAATTCAAAATAATTGCTCAAAAAAATTTCATGTTTCACCATTCATTAAAATGGATTGTAATTATTTTTTTAGGATATTGAATCCAGAGCAGAAGTTATCAGTTGTAATTGATCAATATGATCAAGAAGGAAAAATTCTTTTTGCATCTCAAGATGGTGAAAGATCTGCTTTGACAAGTGAAAACTTAATGAATTCTTATCTTAAACACCCTTTAATGACATTTAAAATTATCTCTGCGATACATTTTGAAGCGTTTAAATTGTGGTTTAAAGGAATAAAATTAATTAAGAAAAAATTTAAAATTAAAAATAATATAACAGTAGAAAATTAATGTTTTTAAATAACACTGCAGATAAATTAGTTTTTAAATTTCTTAATAAAATAAATTATGGTTATCTAGAGCTTACTACACATGACGGAAAAGTTTTAAAGTTTGGAAATCCAAATGAAAAATTGCATGCAAATATTTCAATCAAAAAACCAGATTTTAATTATAATTTAATTAGAGGTGGTAGTATTGGATTTGCTGAGAGCTACATGAGAGGTGAATTTGAAACTAATAACTTATCAAATTTAATCGAATTAACTGCAAGAAATATAGAAGTAATACATAAATTCTCAGGCCTTCTTGATTTTCCAATAATTAATTTTGTAAAAAATAAAATTATTAAAAATACAAAAAGTAGAAGTAAAGAAAATATTGCTAGACATTATGATCTAGGTAATGATTTTTTTTCTCTTTGGTTAGACGACACACTTACATACTCTAGCGCTATTTTTGATGATAAATCAAAAAATCTATCTGATGCTCAAAATAACAAATATCAAAAATTAATTGATCTAATTAAACCAAATAATGGTGACAAAATTTTAGAAATAGGATGTGGTTGGGGAGGTTTTGCCGAGTATCTAGGTAAAAAATACGATGTTAAACTAGACTGTATTACAATATCAAAAAAACAATTTGAATACGCAAAAGAAAGAATTTTTAATTGTGGTTTAAACGAAAAAGTAAATATTGAAATAAAAGATTACAGAGATCTTAAAGGCAAATACAATTCAATTGCTTCTATAGAGATGATTGAGGCAGTTGGTCAAAATTATTTAGAGGGTTATTTTAAAACTATTAAAAATAACTTATCTGATGGTGGCAAAGCAGCTATTCAAGCAATTACTATCGATGATAGGTTATTTGATAGATATAAAAACAAACAAGATTTTATTCAAAAATATATTTTTCCAGGTGGTTTTTTGCCAAATAAAAATAGCATTAATCGATACGTTTCTGACAACGGTTTAACTGTTAATTCATATATTTCTTACGCTGATCATTATGCAAATACATTGGCTATATGGAGAAATGAGTTTTTAAAAAAATGGGATTTAATAAAAAATCAAGGTTTTGACACAACATTTAAAAGAATGTGGGAGTTTTACCTTTCTTATTGTGAGGCTGGATTTAAGTCAAAAAATATAGATCTAATTCAGTTTTCAATGCAAAATAAATAAAATAATGGAGATATTTATGCGACATATAAAAATTATTAAGCCAATTTCGTTGATAATTTTATTATTCTTAACTACAAGTTGCTCGAATAATAGCGCTATGAAACCAGAAGATTTTAAAAATAAAGAACCGAGATTAATCATTGAAGAATATTTATCTGGAAATGTTAAGGCTTGGGGTGTTCTACAAAATAGATCAGGAAAAGTTACAAGACAATTTTCTGCAGACTTAAATGGAACATGGGATGGAAAGCAGCTAATTCTTAAAGAAAAATTTAATTGGGATGATGGTGAAGTTCAAGACCGAGAATGGAAAATAAATAAAATTGATGAAAACAATTATGAAGGGACAGCAGGTGATGTTGTTGGTAAAGCGAAAGGTTATTCTTATGGACCTGCATTTAAATTTGAATATGTTTTATTAGTTCCAGTCAAAGGTAAAGAGATAAAAATCACTTTTGATGATTGGATTTTTAAACAAGATGATAGAGTTGCAATAAATAGAGCAACTATGACAAAATTTGGTTTTAAAGTAGCAGAATTAACAGTTGTATTTGTAAAAGATTAACTATTTTTTTTGATATTTTGTGAGTTTTCCAACTAATCCAAAATAAATGTTACTTGGTAAAAAACTAAGCAGCTTTAATGTTATTGTAAGTGATTTTGGAAAATGTATTTCAAATGTATTTTTGTTTACCAAACCTTCAAAAATTTGATCTGCTGCATACTCAGGTGTTTTTAAAAAAGGCATTTTAAAATCATTTTTATCTGTCATTGGAGTTTTAATAAAACCAGGAGACACTAAACAAACACGTACATTGTGTCTTTTAAAATCAAAGTACAAACTTTCAGCTAAGTTATTTAATGCCGACTTTGATGGTCCATATCCAGTTGAATTAGGTAATCCTCTATATCCCGCAATTGATGACACAATAGTTATTATTCCTTTTTTTTTATCTCTAAAGTACTGTTCAACAGCTTTAATACAATTAACTGTTCCAAAAAAATTTACCTTGAATACATCTTCCATTTGCTCGACATCTATTTCTTTCTCTTTTTTTGGATCCCATGTTCCTGTTGAAAAAAAACAAATATCTATATTTTCAAATTTGTTTTTAATTTCATTAAATACTTCTTTACACTTTTCTTTGTTAGTCACATCTAAAGGAAAACCTGAAATATTTTCATAAGAATTTGAAAGCTCATTCAATAATTCAGATCGTCTTGCAGATATAGCAACGTTCCATCCCATAGCTGCAAACTTAATTGCTAAAGCTTTACCAATGCCAGTACTTCCTCCAGTAATCCAAATAGTTTTTTTACTCATTTTTTGTTATGTATATATTTAATATGCTTAAAAACAAATTTTTAACATTTCTGTTGTTTCTTGCTATTACATTCTCTGCCTCATTTATTGGAGGTTTGTCTACAATTACATTTAAAGAACCTTGGTACTCACTATTAAATAAACCAACTTTTAATCCTCCAGATTGGATATTTGGTCCTGTCTGGACATCTCTTTATTTAATGATGACTTTCTCTATATGGCTTTATTGGCATACTAAAAATAGAGATATGAATACTGTTTATATTTACTTCATTCATTTAATTTTCAATACAACTTGGAGTGTAGTTTTTTTTGTTTTTCACAATATGGTCTTGGCTTTATTAGTTTTAATCATTCTAATAGCATTGATAATTAACTTAATTTTAAGGTTTAAACGCGTCAAGATGTTGAGCGCATACTTAATGATTCCATATTTACTTTGGTGTAGCTTTGCACTAATTCTGAATACAAGCTTAATTATTTTAAATTAGATATGGATGATGTTGTAGTAATTGGTGGTGGAATAATAGGGGCGGCAACTGCTTATTTTTTATCCAAAGAAGGTAGAAAAGTAAAAGTTGTTGAAAGAGATCCTACTTATAAAACAGCTTCATTCCCATTATCTCTAGGTGGTTTTCGAAGACAATTTTTCCAAAAAGAAAATATTTTATTAGGAAAATTTGCAAGAGAATTTATTTTTCAAATACCAGAATTATTAAAAACAGAAAAAAATCCTAATCCAACAGCTAGTATGGTAACCAATGGATATCTTTTAATGTTTGGCCCTGAACATGCTGAAGAACAATATAGAGCATTAGAAAATCATAAAGAATGTGATGCAGGAACAAAAAATATTAAAGGGTCAGAATTATCTAAGGTTTTTCCTTATGTGAATAGTGAAGGGATAGAGACAGCAACTTATACAGATAATCAAAGTGAAGGATGGATTGATCCATTTATGTTTCATAGCGCTCTTAAGAGTAAAGCAATAGAGCTTGGAGCAGAATTTATTAAAGGTGAAGTAAAAAGTATTTCTGAAATAAATGCTAAAACAATTGTTTCCGCAGCTGGTTGCTGGACAAAAGAATTGCTAGAAGATATTCCCGTTGTTCCTCAAAAGCATACCGTGTTTAGAGTAAAATGCCCAACATATATAAAAGAGATGCCACTCAGTGGAGACTTAACAACTGGTGTTTATTGGAGACCAGAAGGAGGGGAATATTTAGCAGGATCACCTATTTCTGTATTTGATGCAGATGATTTGGAACCAGCTTGGAATGATTTTGAGGAATTAGTTTGGCCAGCTCTTGCTAAGAGAATACCTGCTTTTGAAGAATTAAAGTTAACTGGCGGATGGGCAGGTTACTATGATTGTAATAGATTAGATAACAATGCAGTTGTTGGTAAGCATCCAAAATATGACAATGTTTATATGGCCTCTGGATTTACAGGCCGAGGATTGATGCAGGCACCAGGTATTGGTAGAGCCTTAACTGAATTAATTACAACAGGATCATACCAAACAATTGATATAAGTGATTTTGCAGTTGAGAGAGTTTTGGGTAAAACTGCCAGACCAGAGCCATATGTATTATAAAGATAAAAATGTTTTTATCTAAAAAATTTTTATCAAATTTTTTAATTACAATTAGTTTATCAATAATTATTTATTTTTTTATTACTCAACAAATAATTTATCCTACAATTCCTCCTATGATTAAAAATGGAGCCTCTCATTTGTTTGCTGATTGGTCTGTAATATTAAGTGCTAATATATGCCAAACAAAATTTGATGTCTTTACAACAAATCCCTGTGATGCATTTAACAGAACACATGTTTATGGTTCTATACTTTTAAACATACCATTTATTAAAGATTTTTCTAAATTTTATTTAATAATTTTTCCTTCAATTTTAAATTTTCTATTTATTTATGTAATAGTTAGTTTTTTTAAATTTAAAAATTATTTAGATTATTTCACCTTGTTACCTTTTATGTTCAGTATACCTGTTCTATTAGCAATAGAGAGAGCAAATATAGATATTTTAATATTTCTAATTTTAGTATTAACAGCTTTTAATAAAAAAATTGTTTATAACTATTTAGGTATTATTTTTGTATCGCTATTAAAATTTTATCCAATATGTCTTGCAATTATATTTTTATTTGAAAAAAATTATAAAAAGATACTATTATATTCTTTTATTTTTATATTAATAATTTCTGCTCTTTTATTTTTCGAATTTAGCAATATAAAAAAAATATTTACAGTTGGTAGCGATTTTTCAGCCAGTCATCATTTATCTTTTTCTCTAAAAGGTTTTATTGATCATAATAATGAACTTTTAATTGCGTTTAATAACAAAGATTATAATTGGATAAAATATCTGTACATAATGTTTATACTGGTTATTCCTTTAACTATAACTGTTGCTTTAAGTTTAAAACGTATTTTTATTAATAATGATATAAATTTCCTTTTTTTAACAAACTCATATGAAAATAGACTTTTCATTTTATCTATCACAGTAGTTCTAAGTTGTTACTTTGCTTTTGATAATTATTTGTATAGAGAAATATTCTTTATAGGATTTTTACCTTGGTTAATTAAAGAAAAAAATTTAAGTATTAACAATAAATTTATTAATTTTCTTTTTTATATCCTGTGTTTTAAATTTTTATTCACTTCAGTGTTAATCTACCTTTACAGAAATCATTTAACACTTTTAAAACCGTTAGCAACGATAACTAAGCAATGTTTAGATTTTTATGTAGTATTTATTTTTTTATTAGTTTTTATATCAGCAATTTATAAATTTTTTAAAGAACAAAAAAAATTAAAAAATTTATAAATCTTTAGGTTGATAACTTATTTAATAATAATAAACTGAAGTTATGAAATTAAATATTGGTGGAGATATAGTTAAAGAAGGATGGAAAATATTAAATATTCAAAATAAACCAGGTGTAGATTTTATAGGTGATATTTCTAATTTGAGCCAATTTGAAAATAATTCAATTGAAGATATTTACGCAAGCCATGTTTTTGAACATGTTACTCAAGATAAAATCGAAGCAACACTTCAGGAAATTTATAGAGTATTAAAAAAATCTGGAAGATTTTATGTATCTGTTCCAGATTTAGATATTTTATTTCACGCATTTAGAAGCACACTTTTAGATATTAAAATTAAAAAACATATTTTAGGAATGGTTTTTGGAGGGCAGGAAGATAAGCACGATTTTCACTATTTTGGATATAATTTTGAAATACTTGAAGATTTTTTAAAATCGACAGGTTTCTCTAAAATTGAAAAAGTTAAAAGTTTTGGTTTATTTGAGGATACAAGTGAGTTTAAGCCCTATGGATTCCCTATAAGTCTAAATGTTGTTGCAGAAAAATAAAAATCAAGTACCACAAAATGTTTGATATTTTTCATTGCTCGTTGGAGGAGGAGCTTGATATTCTTCAATATTATTCTGATTGTCGTAAGGATTTTTTAAAATAGCTAATAACTTTTTCATTTTATGTAAACTTCCCTTGTCTGCTTCAGCTAAAGCTTCCTCTACTTTATGATTTCTAGGAATTACAATAGGATTATTTGATTTCATAAGTTTGCTTTGTTTTTCCTTAGTTGAATTATTTAACTCAGATCTTTTTTTCCATTTATTTTTCCAATCGATAAAATCATTATTTTTATAAATTTCATCAGAATTGATATCCATTAGATTACAAAAAGTATTTGTGTAATCAGCTTTATTTTTTTCCATCCAATTAAACAAATCATTAATTAATTTTTTATCATTTTTATCCTCACCAAATAGACCAAGTTTATCTCTCATCATATTTAGCCATTTATCTTCATAAATATTTTGGAAATTATCTATTAAATCTGTTGCTAATTTAATTGCAGTATCTTCATTTTTATCAATTAAAGGTATTAAACATTCTGCAAATCTTGCTAAATTCCACTTTGTAATTGGTGGTTGATTAGAAAAGGCATATCTCCCAAATTTATCTATTGAGCTAAATACAGTTTTTGGATCATAATGATCCATAAATGCACAAGGACCATAATCAATAGTTTCACCTGAAATTGCCATGTTGTCAGTATTCATAACCCCATGAATAAATCCAACCCTCATCCAATTGATTACTAGCTGGCATTGTTTTTCCATTACAAGATTTAACAAGTCTAATCCTTTTGAATTTGATGTTTTAATTTCTGGATAATGTCTGTTTATTGTGTAGTCGACTAAAGTATTTAAATTTTCAATGTTTTGAGTTGCAGCTATATATTGAAACGTTCCAACCCGAAGATGACTTGATGCAACTCTTGTTAATATAGCGCCCTGTAAAAGATTTTCTCTTACAACTTTTTCTCCAGTTTTTACTACAGCAAGGCTTCTCGTAGTTGGAATATTTAATGAATGTATCGCTTCACTGACAATATATTCTCTAAGCATAGGTCCTAGTGCCGCTCTTCCATCACCACCTCTAGAAAAAGAAGTTCTTCCTGAACCTTTAAACTGAATATCAAATCGATTATCATTGTTAACTAAATGCTCACCCAATAAAACTGCTCTACCATCTCCCAACATAGTAAAGTGTCCAAATTGATGACCTGCATATGCTTGCGCAATGGTATTGGTTTCTTCTGGTATGGAGTTTCCAGAAAATATTTCTGCTAATTTTTTTTTGTCTGTTTTTGAAAAATCTAAATTTAAATTAGAGGCTAGTTCTTCATTTAAAATTACTAATTCAGGATCATGAACAGGAGTTGGTTTAATATTTTCTTTAAAAGTGTTTGATAACTTTGAATAGGTATTATCAAAATGCCAACCAATGGTCATTTTAATTAACTAACTTCAGCTTGATTTTCTTTTGGTTTAACTTCTGTTTTAAATTGATTAGAAATTTTTTGTACTTCAACAGAAGATACTTTGTATTCTGCACACATTGTTTCTTCATCTTTCCCATGACCTGTAACCATATTAACCATATGTTCCGGGAAATGGAACGTAGTAAATACAATTCCTTCTTTAACTTTATCTGTAACTTCAACTTTAAGCGCAACCTCACCTCTACCTGAATAAAGTCTTCCAATATCACCAGTATTAAGATCTCTATGAGCTGCATCTTTAGGATGAATTAATAAAACATCTTCATCAACAATATTTATATTCTTTGTTCTTCTAGTCATTGTTGCTGCGTTGTAATGTTGTAAAACTCTACTAGTTGTTAAAATCAAAGGGTAGTCTCTTTGATTAGCTTCTATTTCTGATGATTCTTTCCAATCAAAGTTTTTTAGTCGACCTTTACCTAATTTAAATGTTTCTGTATGTAAAATTTTTGTATCAGTTCCATCTTCTTGGACTGGCCACTGTAATCCTAATTTTCCGAGCCTCTCTCTAGTAACTCCCTTAAAGAAAGGAACGATATCAGCAATTTCAGCTAGAACTTGATCTGCATCATAAGTTGGCTGATCAAATCCTAATTTCTGCATCATCTCAGTTACAATTAATCCATCAGGTTTAGTGCCTGGTAGAGGAGGTACAGCTCTATTTACTCTTTGAATTCTTCTCTCAGTGTTCGTAAAAGTTCCATCTTTTTCTAAGAACGTTGTACCTGGCAGAACAACGGTAGCTAATTTTGCTGTTTCACTCATAAATATTTCTTGAACAACTAAAAGTTCTAAAGAGTTCATAGCTTCAATTACATGAGCACTATTAGGATCTGTTTGAACAATATCTTCTCCAATGATCCATAAACCTTTTAATTCCTTGTTTATTGCAGCTTCAAACATTTGAGGAATTTTTAATCCTGGCTTAGTTGGGTGAGTTACTCCATATTTTTGTGTGTAGAATTCTTGATGCTTTTCATCAGCTACAGGAAAATAACCAGCACCTTGGTGAGGCTGACATCCCATATCTGCTGCACCTTGAACATTGTTTTGACCTCTTAAAGGATTAACCCCGACACCTTTTCTTCCAATGTTTCCAGTGATCATTGCTAAATCTGCAATTAACATTACAGTTTTAGATCCCTGTTCGTGTTCAGTAACTCCTAAACCATGGAACTCCATTGAATTTCTTGCAGTAGCATATGCAATTGCTGCTTCTTTAACTAATTGTTTATCTACACCAGCTACTTTTGCTAAATGATCAACATCTTGTCTTTCAATTTCTTTTAAGAAATTATCAAAACCTTCAGTTCTATCTCTAATAAAATCTGCATTATAAAGTTTTGATTTAATAATAAAGTGCAACATCATATTTAGAACTGCAACGTTAGTTCCTGGTCTTAGTTTAATATGATAATCAGCAAGTTTCGCAAGTTCAGTTGTAACTGGATCAAGTACAATTAATTTTTTACCTTTCATCACTTGCTGTTTTATTTTCGCTCCTGTTACAGGATGAGCATTTGTTGGATTAGCTCCAATTACCAAAAACAAATCCGCATGATAAATATCTTCTGTAGAGTTAGTTGCTGCTCCAGTCCCAAAAGTTTGTTGCATTCCCCAAGCTGTTGGTGAATGACAAATTCTTGCACAACAATCTACACTGTTAGTTCCCACAGCCGCTCTAATCATTTTTTGAAAAACATAATTTTCTTCATTCGTACATCTTGCAGAAGAAATTCCAGCAAAGGCATCTGGACCATTATCTTTTGTAATTCTATTCATTTCTTTTTTAATAAAATCATAAGCTTCATCCCACGAAGCTTTTTCAAATTTTCCATTTCTTTTAATTAAAGGTGTTTTTAATCTGTCTGGATGATCATAAAAACTAAATGCATATCTTCCTTTAATACAAGTATGACCAGCATTTACCTCTGTTTGTTTTGGAGTATCTATTGCAACAACTTTATCATCTTTTATTGATGCTTCTAAATTACATCCAACACCACAGTATGAGCAAGTTGTCCTAACTTTTTTATCTACAGCTGCAGATTTAGATTGAAAAACATCTGAAATTGCATCTGTTGGACATGTATGCGCACATGCTCCACAAGATACACATGAACTATCTCCAAACATCATATCATTATCAGTTGTTATTCTAGATTCAAAACCTCTTCCACTCATTGTAAGGACAAATGAACCTTGAATTTCATCACAAGCTCTGACACATCTTCCACAATTAATACA
>CACKXG010000003.1 GCA_902604035.1 uncultured Pelagibacteraceae bacterium | reverse complement strand
ATGGCAACTTGCCCCATCACCTATATCAACTGTTAACCATATCGAGTCTTGGTCATCATCAATTCTTATTTCAGTAACCTTTTGAGCAAAACCACTTGTTTTACCTTTGTGCCAAATAGCTTTTCTCGATCTACTAAAATAGTGGGCCTCTTTAGTTTCAATTGTTTTTTTAAGAGCTTCTACATTCATATATCCATGCATTAAAATATCCTTTGTTTTTGAACACATAGTAATAACTGGGATTAACCCATCATTATCAAATTTTGGTGATAGAAGATTTCCTTCTTCAATATCGTAGATATTTTCTCTTTTTTTGAACATATGCGGTGACTATGTAGCACATATATGAATATATTAAATATTTTTAAATTGAAGTAATTACTGTATAAAAAAGCGCTATGAAATTAGTAAAAGACACAAATGACAAAAGTTTAGACACAAAGCAGATATCAGATAAAGAAGCTGAAGACGCTTTTAGAACTATACTTTCTTGGATGGGTGAAGATCCTAGTAGAGAAGGTTTATTAGAAACTCCTAAGAGAGTGGTAAAAGCTTTTAAAGAATATTTCAAGGGCTACAAAGAAGATCCAAATAAAATCTTAGACAAAACTTTTGGTGATGTTGAAGGTTATGATGACATGGTTGTTCAAAAAAATATTTCAGTGCAAAGTCATTGTGAACATCATATGGCTCCAATTATTGGAAAAGCACACGTAGCTTATATTCCAAAAGAAAGAGTTGTAGGATTAAGCAAGTTAGCAAGAGTAGTTGAGGTTTTTTCAAAAAGATTACAAACACAAGAGAGACTTACAATGCAGATAGCAAACACTTTAATGGAGTCATTAGATGCTAAAGGAGTTGCAGTAACTATTGATTCAACTCATCAGTGTATGACAATGAGAGGTATTAAAAAAGAACAAGCAACTACAGTTACAAATTACTACTTAGGCCAATTTAAAGAAGATTTAAGTTATCAAAATAGATATTTACGATTTATCAGCACTACGTTAAAAGATTAGTGTGTCTGATCAATTCAAAGCAATAGTCCTTAACCAAGAAGGCGAAAATTTTTTACGTGAAGTAAAATCTTTAGATAAAAGTTTTTTAAAACATGGAGATGTAACAGTAAAAGTTGATTTTTCAGACTTAAACTTTAAAGATGGAATGATTCTAAAGAATGGAGGAAGATTAGTTAAAGAATATCCTCATATCCCAGGAATAGATTTTTCTGGAACTGTTATTCAAAGCGATAATCCAAAATTTAAAGAAGGTGATGAAGTAATACTTACTGGTTTTAGAGTAGGAGAAGTTTTTTTTGGAGGGTTTTCACAAATTGCAAAAGTAAGTGGAGACTTTTTAGTTAGAAAACCAGATAGTTTAACTAGCAAACAAGCAATGATTTTAGGAACAGCAGGTTTAACTTCTTTAATGAGTGCATTTGCAATTCAAGCAAGAGAAAGTATCTTATTAGGAGAAAAAGTTAATGATGTTTTGGTAACAGGAGCAACAGGTGGTGTTGGTAGTTTAGCTGTTATGGCTTTAACTAAATTAGGTTACAACGTTACTGCAGTAACAGGAAAAGATTCCAAGTCAGATTATTTAAAATCATTAGGTGCTAAAAACATTATAAATAGGGCTGAATTTGATAAAGATCCAAGACCAATAGATAAGGGTTTATGGGATGGAGTAGTTGATACTGTAGGTGGAAAAATTTTAGCAAACGCAATAGCTCAAACAAAATCTAATGGAATTATAGCAGTTTGTGGAAATGCAAACAGTAATGAGCTAAACACAAATTTACTTCCCTTTATGTTAAGAGGTATTAAAGTTTGGGGAATGGACTCTGCTAATTGCAGTATAAAGAGAAGAGAATTTATTTGGGGAGAAGCATCTAAATTAATTGATTTTGATTTAATTGAAAAATCAGTTTTAACTGTTAGTTTGGAGGAATTAGTTGAAACTTATCCAAAAATTTTAAAAGGTGAAATTGCTGGAAGAGTATTAGTTGATTTAAATAAATAATGGATTGGGATAAATTAAAAATTTTTCATGCTGTAGCAGAGGCAGGTAGTTTTACAAACGCTACAGTTAACCTAAATCTTAGTCAATCAGCAATTAGCAGACAAATTCAATCATTAGAACAAGATTTAAAAGTACAATTGTTCGAAAGACACGCAAGAGGATTAACGCTTACGGAGAATGGCGAATATGTCTTCAAAACAGCCCATGAAGTAATAAGTAAACTAAAAGAAGTTGAAACATCTTTAGGAGATCAAAAAAGTAAGCCAACAGGTAAATTAACAATTACTACTGTAAGAAGTTTTGGAACTCACTGGTTAACACCAAGAATTCAAGAATTTATGAGGCTTAACCCTGAAATTGAAATCGAATTAGTTTTTGACGATAAAGAGTTAGATTTAAGTACGCGACAAGCGGATATTGGAATTTTCATGAGAAGACCAAAACAGCTAAATTATATTCAGAAAAAATTAGTAGATATTAAGTACTATATTTATGGATCAAACAAGTACTTAGAAAAAAACGGAATGCCGAAAACAATAGGTGATTTAAATAAACATAAATTTATTTCTTTTGGAAAAGGTGCTCCATCTCCAGTTTATAACCCTGATTGGGCATTAAAAATTGGAATGCATGATGGAAAGAAAAGAAAAACAATTATGAGAGTAAATAGTGTTATGGGATTATTGTTAGCGGTTGAGTCTGGAGTAGGATTAGCTGCACTTCCAGAATATCTAGTATCAAATTCTAATAACGTTATTAAAGTGCTTCCAAAAGTAGAAGGACCAATAACGGAAGCTCACTTCGTATACCCACAATCTTTAAAAAACACAGCTAGAGTTCAAGCTTTCAGAAATTTCTTATTTAGTAAAATTGGCGACTGGAAATAGATAATAGTCAAAAACCCCATAAATTATTAATAAACCTTAATCTGCGACATTATTGCGATTGATAATCATTCGCATTGAGAATAGTTCTCATTCTCAATAATAACTTAATAATTCAAGGAGTTTAATGAGAAAATTATCAATTTTGGCGTTAATTACATCTTTATTCTTATCAACTTTTGCGATTGCGAATGAGGTAAATGTATTTAATGCAAGACATTATAAGGCTGATGCTGAAATGTATGGAAAATTTACAGCAGCTACAGGAATTAAAGTAAATTTAATTAATGGTAAATCAGGAGCTTTAGAAAAAAGAATAGCCGAAGAGGGAGCAGATTCTTCAGCTGATTTATATATTACTGCCGATGCTGGAAGATGTGGTGCTATGGATGCAAAAGGTTTGCTTCAAGGTGGTTTATCATCTGCAACAATTAAAGCGTCTGTTCCAAAAAACTTTAGAACTAACAAATGGGTTGGAGTAGCAAAAAGAGCAAGAATTATTTATTACTCACCTGAAAGAGTTAGTGGTGCTGAGTTGTCAGGTTTAACTTATGAAGGTTTGGCTGATCCAAAATGGAAAGGTAGATTAGTAATAAGAAAATCTAGTAACATTTATAATAAATCACTTGTAGCTTCATTAATTGCAAATAATGGAAAAAAAGCTACAGCCGAATGGGCAAAAGGTGTTGTTTCTAATATGGCAAGAGAGCCAAAAGGAAACGATAGAGCTCAAATCATGGCTGTTGCAGCAGGAGAAGCTGATATTGCTGTAGCTAATACTTATTATTTAGCACTTATGCTTTCAGGTAAAAAAGGTGCTGAACAACAAGAAGCTGCAAAAAAAGTAAAAGCATTTTTCCCCAATCAAAATGATAGAGGAACACATATGAATATTAGCTGTGCTGCTTTAGTTAAAGGTGCGCCTAACAAAGCAAATGCGATTGCACTTGTTGACTTTTTACTATCACCAGAATCTCAGGAACACTTTACGAACAATACATTTGAGTTTCCTATGATTGGTGGTGTCTCTCCAAGTCCATTAGTAGTAAATAATTTAGGGCTAGATTTTAAACAAGATTTAGTAACTAAAGTTTCAACTTATGGAAAAAATCAAGCTGCTGCATTAGAAGTTATGACAGCTGCCGGTTGGAAGTAACATATAGTGAAAAAGAATTTATTTAATTTTGATTTAAGTAATTCTTCTGTCATGAGCGGTTCACTTGAGGGTCAGATAACATGTGAACCATGCTCATCAGAATGTGAAAAGATTAAAAGAAAAATAAATAATAGAAAATTATCTGAGATTGAAAAAGACGAGGCTCTAGACATCCTCACTCCTTTTAAATGATGATATATTTCTTTTTAGACGGTGCCCACGTCACTCTCCTTTAGGATTTTTACCCTTTCCTAAAAAATAATTGTCGTGGGCATTAAAAAAATATGATTGAAGGATTTAAAATACCTCAAGTAACTTTTAGAATTAGAGAAGGTGATACTTCGGATAATGAAATTGCATGTGCAATTGGTGGGAAGTGGACAAATAAATCTACTGATGATTTTTTTAAAAATAAAAGAGTAATTTTATTTAGTTTACCTGGTGCATTTACACCAACATGCTCCTCTCAACAATTACCTGGATTTGAAAAAAATGCTGATGAATTAAAAAAACTTGGCATTGACGAAATTTATTGTTGTTCAGTAAACGACTCATACGTCATGAATGCTTGGGCAAAAAAAATGTGTATTTCTAATGTTAAAGTAATACCAGATGGATCAGGGCTTTTTACAAAATATATGGGAATGTTAATCTCAAAAGACCATGATGGATTTGGCCAAAGAAGTTGGAGATATATGGCAGTTATTAATGACGGTATTGTTGAAAAATGGTGGCAAGAGCCTGGAATTAATAATTCAGGCTCAGATGATGACCCGTATACAGAAACAACACCAGAAAATACACTAAAATACCTTTCTGCATCAAAGTAAAATCATATTAAAAAAATTTTTTTATATTATAAGACCCTTAATGTTAAAGAATTTAAATATCTGGTTTTTATCCTCTTTATTGGTGTCTTTAGGTGTATTAATTCCAATAGTTACAGTTTTTTTTAGTTTTTTTGAAGAGACCTCAAATTATTATCAAGTATTAAAAGATACTTTTTTATTTGAATATATTTTTAATTCTTTCACACTACTATTCTGTGTCTTAATCTTAACATTTATAATAGGTACTACATCTGCATACTTGGTTTCATTTTATAAGTTTCCTTTTAGTGATTTTTTTAAATGGGGTCTTATACTTTCATTCGCTGTTCCACCTTACATTTATGCATATTCTTTGACGGCCTTTTTTGAAAATTATGGTACAGCTTTTACAATATTGACAAATTTATTTGGAGAAGGGGAATACAACAAACATATCCCAAAGTTCGATGGTCTTCTTGGAGCAGTACTTTCCCTTTCATTTTCATTATATGCTTATGTATATATTCTTTCTAGAGCCTCATTTTTATATCAATCTCAAAATTTAATTGATTTAGGAAGAAGTTTAGGTTTTTCAAAATTCAAATCTTTATATTCTTTGATATTACCAGCTGCTAGGCCAGCTATAGTCGCTGGATTATCTCTTGTTGCAATGGAAACATTAGCAGAATTTGGTGCAGTTGATTTTTTTTCAATAAACACCTTAACCACTGGAATTTATAATTCATGGATTACATTTGATGACTTGGCTTTTTCAAATAGATTGTCCTTTTTCTTACTAATATTTATATTTGCATGTTTTATAATTGAGAATTTTTCTAGAAAAAAAGCTAAATACCATTTTAATTCAAGAGGTGGATTTAAACAAAAAGAAAAAATTACATTGTCTGGAAAAAAATCTTTTTTTGCATTTTTGTTTTGTTTTATTATTTTCTTTTTAAGTTTTTTATTTCCTTTAAGCCAAATGTTATATTGGACAATTAAATTTCCAGAAAATCTTTTTGATATCGATGTAATTTCACTTACTTTAAATACAATTTATTTGGTAATTTTATCTAGCATTGTCTTGATTTTGTTTTCTTTAATCTCAAATTATGGAAATAGAGTATCTAGAAATAAGGTTTTAAATTTTTTATCAACTATATCCATATCAGGTTATGCTATTCCAGGTGTTATTTTAGCTGTAGCATTTATTACTTTTATTGCTTGGTTTGATGAAAACATTGTTAAAACTCTAGGATTTTTGTCTATTAAAAAAATCTTTATTGGTTCTGTTCTTGGTCTTGTTTTAGTTTATTTTGTAAGATTTTATTCATTAGCATTTAATGGAATTAAGTCAGGCTATGAAAAAATAAATATTTCAGTTGATGAAAGTTCATATCTGCTTGGTTATTCTAAAAAGAAAACCTTCATGAATATTCACGTTCCTTTCTTAAGAAATTCTCTTTTATTTGTAGCTATATTGATTTCTTTAGAAATAATAAGAGAGTTACCAATAACCCTTATTTTAAGACCATTTAATTTTGAAACTTTTGCTACAACAGCTTATATATCTGCATCTGAGGATCTGTTAGAAGCTGCAGCAGTTCCATCATTATTTTTAATTTTAATTGCAACTATATTTATTATGTTTACATCTAAATATATTCTAAGAGAAAAATGAAAAATAATTTTTTAGAGATTAAAGGTGTTGATTTTATAATTGGTGGAAAAACCAAAGTTAAAAACGCTTCATTTGCAATTGAAAATGAAGGAGAAACTTTGTGTATTTTAGGTCCCTCAGGAATTGGAAAAACAACAATCCTTAGAACAATAGCTGGTTTGGAGAATATTGAGAAAGGCTCAATTAAATTAAATGGAAAATTGATATCTTCTAAAGATAAACATGTTGAGCCTGAAGATAGAAATGTATCTTTAGCTTTTCAAGATAATAGCTTATTTCCACATTACACTGTTGAAAAGAATATATTGTTAGGCACTGAGAGAAATAAAATAAAAAAGAAAAAAAAACTAACTTTTAAAGAGATTATTGATTTACTAGATATTTCAAAAATACTTAAAAAATATCCTCATGAAATAAGTGCTGGGGAGGCCCAAAGAGCTTCTCTTGCAAGATCTTTACTAACACAACCTGATCTTTTGTTATTAGATGAACCGTTATCAAATGTTGATCAAAGTTTTAAAGAGGAAATTCAAGTAAGATTAAAAAAAATTTTAAGTAAATTAAAAATTACGACAATAATCGTTACTCATGACTCTTATGAAGCTTTTTATTTAGGTCATAAATGTGCAATTATATTAGATGGTCAAATAAAACAGTTTGATGATCCTTATAATGTCTATCATTTTCCAAACTCAGTCGAAGTAGTAAATTTTTTAAATCGTGGAATTTTAATTCCAGCAAAAGTAACTGGAGAAAATTCATTAGAAAGTGAAGATCTTGGAACAATTAATGGAAATTTTATTAAGCATTATCCAAAAGGATCAAATGTGCAATTATTATTACAACCAGAGGATCTTGAGCACGACGATAAAAGCAATCTTAAATTAGAGGTAGTTGATAGAAAATTTAGAGGAACCAACTTTATTTATACCTTAAAAACTAGCAGCGATTTGTTAATACCAGTATTTGTTCATTCTCATCATGAACATCAACATGAAGCAGACGAAAAGTTTGGAATTAAAAGACCGATTCATATTGATCACATAGTTTGTTTTTAATAAAACAAACAAATGCTTACTAAAAAACAATTATTCACTCGTGGGATGTTAGATATTTCCCCACATATGCTTTCAGTAATTCCATTTGGAATAATTTGTGGAGCAATCGGTGTTGAACTTGGATTTCATCCGTATTTAGTCTACGCAATGTCTTTCATAATTTTTGGTGGAGCTTCACAAATAGTATTTTTGCAGTTGTTATCAGGAGGTGCGTCTAGTTTAGTTGCCGTTGCATCCGTTGGAATTATAAATTCTAGACATCTATTATATGGAGCTGTTTTATCTGAATATTTGGAAAAATTATCTTTTATAAAAAAATTATTAATTTCTTATGTTGTTGTAGATCAAGGCTTTGCAGAGTCTAATAAGTTTTTCAAAAAAAATAGAAGTGAAGAATTTTTACATTATCATTTAATTGGCACAGGTTGCACAATGTGGGTTTGTTGGCAGATAGCAACATTATCAGGCATTGTTTTAGGATCATTTGTTCCAGAGGAACTTGGATTAACATTTGCAATTCCTCTAACGTTTATAGCAATTGTTGTTCAGGATTTAAAAAAATTAGACCATGTAATTGTAATGATTACTTGTGGCTTGAGTTCACTGTTATTTTTTGATGCGCCATTTAAATCCTACATAATTATTTCACCCATAGTTGCTCTATTTGTAGCTGCACTATTATTGAGGTTAAAAAAATGACTCTTACTTCAATAATTTTTGCTGGAATATTAACTTACTTTACTAGAATGACTATGATCGCTTTAATAAGTAGAGATATGTTGGGAGATAAAATTAAAGCAGTGTTGGAATATGTTCCTTCTGCAGTATTCCCAGCAATTATATTTCCAGGAATATTTATAAATGATTTTGGAACTTTTATAGAAATGAATGATCCCAAAATTTTTGGAGCATTAGTTGCTGTAATTGTAGGTTATTTTTCAAAAAATATTATTGCAACAATATCAGCTGGATTAGTTTCTTATTGGTTTTTAATATTTGTAGTATTTAATTAGCACCTAATTTTATATTTCTACTTACATTGATATCTATTAGTTGTGGTTTTGCTAAGTTTAGATTTGACATAAGCTCAACATATTCATCAACATTTTTAACCTGCAATCTTGGATTAAATTTTTTTTCATTACCAATTGTACTAGATTCTTTACCGTTATAATCATGACCAGGATATAAAATGGTTTCTTCAGGTAATTTTAACAATCTATTAAAGATCGAATTATATGCATCTTTTGAACTTCCGTTTTGAAAATCTGTTCTACCGGTCCCATTAATTAAAAGAGTATCTCCTGAAAACAAATAGTTATCCATTAAGAAGCTATAACTGTCAGAAGTATGACCAGGTGTATACATCGCTTTGATTTCTATTTGGTCAATTTTTATCATTTCATCATCTTTTACTTTAATTTCTACAGCATCAGCAGGTGTGTGTTCTCCCATAAGTGTAGAGCAATTTGTTGCTTGCTTTAGTTTACTTGCACCAGTTACATGGTCAGCATGTATATGTGTATCTATTACTTTAACTAATTTTAAATCTAATTCTTTTAGTAAGTTAATGTAGCTTTCAACATTCTCAATTACTGGATCAATTATGACTGCCTCGCGACCTTTTGCCGATGCAATTAAATAAGTATAAGTTGATGATTTATTATCGAAAACTTGTCTAAAAATCATTTATCATTAATATCAAATTATCATGAATACCTCTACATTTCATTGGTCTTGTAGACATACCTGGAAAAGAAGCGCAAAAAATACAGCTTGGTGTGTACTTGGTTGTGCAATTGGAGATTTTGGAACAATATTATTTTTTCAATTAACTCAAATTCCTTTTCCAGTTTTAGGAATAATGATTTTAGCAATCATTAACGGATTGATCACAAGTATTATTTTAGAAACAATAATTTTAATGACACAAAATTTTAATTTTGTTAATGCATTCAAAACAGCTTGTGGGATGAGCTTAATTTCAATGATCAGCATGGAAATTATGATGAACTTGACTGACTATGTATTAACTGGAGGTGCAATTTTAACATGGTGGGTTGTACCAATAATGTTGATTGTTGGTTTTTTAACTCCATGGCCATACAACTATTGGCGTCTTAAAAAATTTGGAATTAATTGTCATTAATAAATTTAAAGCATTCTTTTTAATAAATTATCATTAAAAAAAATTTTATGCACTATTACTGCTAGTATATGAATTGAAATTAGAACTATCATTAAATAATTAGATAAAATATGAATTTCATAAAATTGATCAGCTAATCCAAAGTTATCTTGAATTTTTATTTCTTTGAATAAAATTATTAATATTTCTCCATTAAATAATTTTTTTAGAATTCCGGAAATTGTGATTGATAAAATTGTCACATATAAAAGTATATGATTTAATTTTGCTAAAAACTTTTGTCCTTTAAAAATACTAGGTTCTAATTTTGGTGTAGGATTAAATATCTTGATGAGCAATCTTATTATTACTAAATAAAATATAGTTAATCCTATTATTATATGGATATTTTCAATATTAATTCTTTGTTCGCCAAAGTCTAAATCTACAAGATAGAAACCAAGTGGAATTTGAATAAATAGTAGTAACGCACTAACCCAATGCAAAATCTTTGAAATAACACCATACTCTGTTATGGTATTTTTTATATGCATATCTTAGTTAAACACATAAACAGTTCGTTTAAAATATTTTTATTATCAATAATTATTATTTTAATTGGATTTAATTCTAATGCAGAGATGACTGCTGAGGAAATTATTAAAAGTAGACAAGCGTTATTCAGTAAAAATTACAGAACTGCTAAAAAAGTTCAATCGCTAGCATCAAATCTTGATTTTGAAGAAGCTACAGTATTGATGAAGGAAATGAGCGAAAATTATAAAGTTTTGATAGATTTATTTCCCGAAAATACTCAAGAGGGTTTTGATACTGAAGCTTTGCTAACAATTTGGGATGAAAAAGATGACTTCAATGCATTAATGCAAAAAGCTTCAGATGATATGATAAAACTTGTATCAGTAATTGAGGATGCAGATGATATTCGAGGCACACTAACTAAATTTATGTGGAGTAATTGTAAGGCTTGTCACAACCGGTACAGAGAAGAACATTAGTTATTAAGCAAGAATGATACCTCAAAAAGTTAAAGATCATATTGAAGAATATATTAGCCAAGAAGTTTATGTTCAGGTAGCTATAATTAAGGGCAAAGAAAAGGTTTCAACAGAAACAGCAGTTGATAAATATTTTAACACAAATCATTTTAGAGATTTTTCAGAGGGTAAACCCTATTTTCATTTTATTGATGGATTGAGAGATAAATGTCTTGGGAAACTTAAGAATTCTCCCATGAGAGATAAAGCAACAGAGGACGAAACTATAAAATTATTACAGAAAAAATTAAATGATTTAACTGATGATGAGCTTGAAGACACTTATTGGGAAATAGAAACAGGAGAATTTTTTTCAGGAGAGCAAATAAAAGAATTAGAAAAAAATTGCAGTGAATTAATTAGAGACCTTAATCTTTCAAATAAAAATAAAAAAGAAGTTCAAAAAACTATTTTGAGTTTTTGTGAAAACTATGAAAAGTTGTGTCAAAAAAAATACCCAGAAGCTCCACTTCCACTAGAAATATTAAAATCTGTAAATTAGTTTTCAAAGGGTTCGCTCTTTAAGTGTATACCTAAAGAGCTCCCTTGTATCGCCTCTTTGGCATTATAATTCCGAGAGGAATTTATTTTTCGTTATATTTTTAAATATGAGCTGTTCAGCTAAGTATCAGGTGGTGAAAGTATTAACATAAACCTCCTTCTATAAAAAAGGTAATTATAAATTAGACAATTTCAATTAATTTATTTTAACTTTGAGCAAATATATTTATTGAATACAACCTAGTGCTTTAGTAGATTCCCGCTAACTTAAGTTACTTCCAAAATTATTTTTTATTTATTAATTCACTGATAAAATTTTCACCGTAACCGTCATCAACAGCTTTTTGAAAATAATTTTTATTTACTTCAGCAACTTTTTCAGCTTCAGGAAAATCTTTTAACAAGTCTTGAATATAAGTTAAATCTTTTACAGAATTACTAGCCGTAAATTTAAATCCAGTAAAATCACCTTTTAAAAGATTGTCAAAAACTCTATTAAGTGCTGCAGAATTTCCAGAACCAAGTTTTGCAACATCAAATACTTTTTTTAAATCTAAACCCATTTCTGTAGCACTTTTAGCTAAATGATTTACCAAGGCAGCATTTCCAAGGGATAAAAAATTATTTAAAAGCTTAGATTTTGCTCCCATTCCAACAGGTCCAAAATGAAAATATTCCTTACAGAAAAAATTAAAGTATGGTTCAGCAATTTTAAAATTTTCATTGGACGCTCCAACAATCCCTCCCAATATACCTTCCTCTGCTTGAACAGGTCCTCCCATTACAGGACATTCAACATAATTAATATTTTTTTCTTTGAATATTTTCTCAGTTTCCATTGAGCCAGTTTTATTGTGAGTAGTGATATCAATAATTAAAGTTTTACTATCTAAAATAGCAGATATTTTTTCAGAAATTAATTTTGCTATAGGAGTGTTGGTAACACACATAAACATCGCATCTAAATTTTTACTAGAAAAGTCTTCTAAAGATTTTACTTCTTCAGCTCCATCGCTGATAATTTTCTCAATTGGTTTTCTATTTTTATTGGCAATGACAAAAAGCTTATTTTTATGTTTTAAAATATTTTTAGCTATTCCATAGCCCATATACCCAACACCAATAAAACCAATATTTTTCATTTAAACCTCACTATTTAACTTTTCTTTTTACCTTCTGTTCTTATGAACATAATACCAAAAACAATAATTCCAATCACCCCAACAATTTTATTATAATCAAAAGGTACACCGAAAATTAAGAAATTAATAATTGTAGACCAAACTAATTGAGAATATTGAAAATTAGTTACAAATGACAAGTTAGAAAGTTGTATTGCATATATAATTAAAGAATGACTTACAAAACCTGCCACACCTAGAATTACTAAATAAATCCAAAAAATATTTTTTTCTAATGGCACCCAATTAAAAAATATGAAAATACTAAAAATTATTGCACCTAAAATTGAAGTATAAAATATAGCAGCAAATGGATCGTTATCTCCTGATACAACTTTGGTAAAAAATTGATAAAGAGCCCAGCAGATTGGTGGAACTATTGGAAAAATTAAATCAACACTAAATATTCTCATACTTGGCCCTAATGAGTAAATTATTGATCCAAAACTAAGCAGCATTAAAAGTATACCCTTGGGTGTTAATATGTCTTTTAAAAAGTATGCTGAAAGTAATGAAACGATTAAAGGAGCTGTAAAGAAAACAACATAAATATCTACCAAGTCAAATTTCTGCAATGAATAGAACATAAACGAGGTAGCAGTGACCATTAATATTGACCTAATTATTTGTACTTTAAAATTTTTTTTTAAATTTACTTTTGGCTTAAAAATTAAAAAAAAAATAATTAAAGATACCAAGTGAAAAAAAAATCTTCCCCAAATTGCTTGAGTAACAGGCATTACCGTTCCAAGATATTTTGCTGTAGAGTCCATACAAACAAACATAAAAAAACCACCAGCAGCTAATAAAATTACGTTAATTAAGGATGTTTGTTGAGGCACAGGAAAAATAAATTACATTACAACGCCAACTTGCCAAGGATTAAACTCCTCGTCACCGTAGCCGTTGATTTCACTTTTTGATTTATTCCCTGAAGCAGTATTTACAACTAATTCAAATATTTTTTGACCAACTTCTTCAACTTTTTCTTTTCCTTCAGCAATTGTGCCACAATTAATATCCATATCTTCTGACATTCTTTCAAACATCGCTGAGTTTGTTGAAAGTTTTAAACTTGGAACTGGCTTGCAACCAAAGCAAGATCCACGTCCTGTTGTAAAGCAAATAACATTAGCACCTGATGCAACTTGACCAGTTACAGATACAGGATCATAACCAGGAGAGTCCATAAAATTAAAACCTTTATTTTTTAAAGGTTCAGCATAATGCAATACATCTTGAAGGATAGAGTTTCCTCCTTTTGCAACAGCGCCTAAGGATTTTTCTAATATGGTTGTTAGACCACCTTTTTTATTTCCTGGCGCAGGATTGTTGTCCATAGAACTATTATTAATTGAAGTATAATGTTTCCACCATTCAATTCTTTTAATAAGTTTATCAGCAGTCTCTTGTGAGCTTGCTCTATTAATTAACAAATGTTCAGCTCCATAAATTTCTGGAGTTTCAGATAAAATTGAACTTCCACCTCTTTTAACCAATAGATCTGCTGCAACTCCTAGTGCAGGATTTGCAGTTATTCCTGAATATCCATCTGAACCACCACATTGAAGAGCTAAAGTTAGATGACTTACTGGTTGTGAAGTTCTTTGAACATTATTAGCTTCTGAAAGTAAATTTTTAATTTGAGACAATACTTTCTCCACTATTTTTTTTGTTCCTCCCTCATCTTGGATTGTTAGAAAATGAATACGGTTGTGTTTTTTTAAAGATTCATCAAATAAACTAACTTGTGCACATTCGCATCCTAAACCTATAACAAAAACGTGAGAAAAATTAGGATGGTTTTTAAATCCATCTATTGTTCTTTGGAAAATTTGCATTCCTTCACTTTCAGTATTCATTCCACATCCTGTTGAGTGAGTAATTGGAACTATTCCGTCGATGTTTGGGTAATCTTTTAGAATGTCAGAATATTTAATTCTCTCAACTATCATTTTAGTGACAGTAGCTGAGCAATTTACAGTACTTACAATTCCAATGTAATTCCTGGTAGCAACCTGTCCATTATCTCTTAAAATTCCATTAAAGAAGGTGTCTGCTTTTTCATCAATAACATGTTTTTTATCTGTAACTTTAAAATCTCTTTTAAATTCTCTAAATTCTAAATTATGAGAATGAACATGTTGTCCTGGTTTAATATCATCTAAAGCAAATCCAATAATTTGATCATATTTTATGATTGGATCACCTTTTTTAATAGTTTTTAAACAAACTTTGTGTCCAAAAGGGATTGGATCAATAGTGCTAATCTCATGACCTTCAATTTTAGTTTTTTCAGGAATAATAAATTGGCTAACGCCCACATTGTCATTCTTGTTTAAAACTATTAGATTATTCATAAAATTATTATATAACCAATAACTTAAACAAACCATTATTTAAATTATGCCTAAAAAAAGAAAAAAGAGTTTTCGAAGTCAACAGTGGTTCAATAATCCAAAAAACCCTGACATGACGGCCTTATATCTAGAAAGGTATTTAAATTATGGTCTTACAAGAAAAGAATTACAATCTGGAAATCCAATTATAGGAATTGCGCAATCTGGCAGTGATTTATCTCCATGCAATAGGCATTTCATGTCTTTAAGTAAAAGAATAAAAGATGGGATAAGAAGAGCAGGCGGGATACCAATGGAATTTCCTACTCACCCAATTCAAGAAACTGGAAAAAGACCAACAGCAATGTTGGATAGAAATCTTTCTTACTTGTCACTAGTTGAAGTTTTGTATGGATACCCAATTGATGGAGTTATCTTAACAACAGGATGTGATAAAACTACTCCGGCAGCTTTAATGGCAGCTGCTACAGTAAACATTCCTGCAATAGTTTTATCTGGTGGCCCAATGTTGGATGGAGTTTACAAAGGAAAATTAGCTGGGTCAGGAATGGTTGTTTGGGAAGCGAGAAAATTATTAGCAAAGGGCGATATAAAGTATGAAGAATTTATGGATATGGTTGCATCTTCTGCACCGAGTGCCGGACATTGTAATACAATGGGAACAGCTTCTTCAATGAACTCTGTTGCTGAAGCGTTAGGTATGTCTTTACCAGGGGGTGCAGTTATTCCAGCTCCCTATAGAGAAAGAGAACAAATTTCTTATGAAACAGGAAAAAGAATCGTTGGAATGGTTCATGAAAATTTAACCCCATCAAAAATTATGACACGTAAAGCTTTTGAAAACGCAGTAGTAGTTGCAAGTGCTATTGGTGGATCGAGTAACTGTACAGCTCATTTAAGCGCTATTGCAAAACATATGGGAATTAAATTTGATCTTTCTGATTGGCAAAAACTTGGGCACAACATTCCTCTATTGGTGAATTGCCAACCTGCAGGAGAATACTTAATGGAAAGTTTTCACAGAGCTGGAGCAATACCTGCGGTAATGAAGGAGTTAATCAAAAACAAAAAAATTCATACGAAAATAAAGACAGTTACAGGAAAAACTGTAGGAGAAAATTTAAGAAAGAAAGTTGATGTAGATAACAAAGTAATTAAAACATTTAAGAATGCATTGACTGAAAAAGCTGGTTTTTTAGTTATGAAGAGTAACTTTTTCTCATCTGCTATCATGAAAACATCTGTAATTAGTAAAGAATTTAGAAATCAATATTTATCAAACCCTAAACACCCAAATGTTTTTGAATGTAAAGCTATAGTTTTTGAAGGTCCTGAGGATTATCATAAAAGACTTAATGATAAGAAGTTAAAGATAGATGAAAACTCTCTACTAATTATTAGAGGTTGCGGACCTGTTGGTTATCCTGGATCAGCCGAAGTAGTTAACATGCAACCACCAGATAGATTATTAAAAAAAGGAATAAGACATCTACCAACTTTAGGTGATGGAAGACAAAGTGGAACATCAGAAAGTCCATCAATTTTACATGTTTCACCAGAATCTGCAGTAGGTGGAGATCTTGGAATTGTTAAAACTTACGATAAAATAAAAATAGACTTAAATAAAAGAAGAGTTGATTTATTGATTTCTCAAGCTGAGTTTAAAAAACGAAGAAAAAATAAAAAAGTATTTAAACCAAATAATCAAACTCCTTGGCAGGAAATATTTAGAAATACTGTTGGTCAATTGGATGATGGTGCATGCATTAATTCTCGAGGCAAATATTTAGACGTATCTCACACCAAAGGTTTACCAAGAGATTCTCACTAATATGAAGCCAAAAATATTAGTTTCTAGAAAAATCTCAGATTTAGCAGAAGAAAAACTTAAAAAAGAATTTGAAGTAACTCTTAATCCAAAAGACGAACCTATTCCAGAAAGTGAATTAATTAAAATTGTTAATGATTATGATGGAATGATATCAACAGGTTTTGATAAAATTGGTGAAAATTTTTTTAAAAATTTAAATGGTAAATTAAAAATTATAGCTCAGGTTGGTGTCGGCTATGATAATATTTCAATTAAATCTGCTGAAGAAAAAAAAATTAAAGTAACAAATACTCCAGATGTATTAAATGAGGCGGTAGCTGAAACTACAATGCTTTTGATATTAGCTGCATCTAGAAGAATTGGTGAAGCTTACAATTTAGTTAGAGCCGATGATTGGAAAAATCAAAAACCAGATTTAACTAAATTTATGGTTGGAAATTCTGTTACAGGCAAAACCTTAGGTATCATTGGAATGGGGCGTATCGGAAGAATGGCTGCAAAATCTGCAAAGGCATTTGGTATGAAGATTTTTTATTATAATAGAAACAAACTTTCTGAAGATCTGGAAGATGGTGCAAAGTATTTTTCTGATATTAAAACTATGCTCCCAGAGTGTGACTTTGTTACTATACATACACCTGCAACTGCTGAGACCAAACATATTCTAAATTCTTCAACGATAAACTTGTTACCAAAACATGCTGTAGTTATAAATACTTCAAGAGGATCAACAATTGATGATGATGCTTTGATAGATGCATTAGAAAACAAAAAAATTTATGCAGCAGGTTTAGATGTTTTCAACAACGAACCAAATTTAGATAAAAGATACTTAAAATTAGATAACTGTTTTGTTTTACCGCACATTGGGAGTGCAACACATGAAACCAGACTAGCTATGAGCATGATGGCTGTCGATAATATCTATTGTTTTTTCAATAAAAAACCACTTATTTCAGAAGTAGTTTAGAACAACTATAAGTTGTCTGTTCAATGAATATATATAATTTCTATATATAAAAGTTAAACGAAATTATTGATCTCAAAATTCATTTGTGATTAACTTTCTAAAAAACATAAACGAGAGGAAGATAATGTTTAAACTTATATCTAAAACTATAGCAACTGTAGCTATTGTTTCAGTTGCTTTATTTGGCTCTGCAAATGCAAAGACTTTAAAGATTGAAACACACTTTACAGCTAGTTCACCAAATGGTGAAGTTGCTGCTCAATTCGCTAAAAACGTAGAGAAGTTTTCTGGCGGAAGCTTAAAAGTAGAAATGTTCTACTCATCATCAGTAACAGGTAAATCTGCTGAGGTGTTTAACTCTGCACAAACTGGAATTATCGATTGTGATATGACTGGTGCTGGTTACCAAACTGGTAAAAATGCAGCGTTCCAATTTGCAGGTGATGTAATGGGTGGATACGATAACCCATACCAACAATATGAATTCTTGAATTTCCCAGGAGCTCAAGAAGCTGTTGATGCACTTTACAACAAATATGGAATGACTTTAATTGGTTGGTGGATACCAGGACATGAGTCTTTAATATCTAGCAGACCAATTCCAGATGTTGCTTCATTGAAAGACTTCAAATTTAGATCACCTCCAGGAATGGAAAGTATGATCTTTACAGCATTAGGTGCTAAGCCAATCGTAATGGACTTTGGTGAAGTTCCAACTGCTTTACAAACTGGTCTAATCGATGGTGCTGACTACTCATCTTTAGCTACTAACTATGCTGGTGGACACTATGAGCAAAATAAATATGCTACATACCCAGGTTTCCACTCTATGCCAGCTGACCACTTAGCTTGTAATACGAAAGTATGGAAGAAGTTAAAGAAACATGAGCAAGGTGCTATGTTAGCAGCAATAGAAATTGCTGGAAGAACTATCACTAGCTTAGTTGAAAGAAAAAACGCTGAAGCGGTTAAAGCTTTAAATGAAATGGGTGTTACTCTTCACGACTGGTCTAGAGAAGATAGACTTAAATTCAGACAAGCTGCTCTAGCTGCTTGGGAAGAATGGAAGACTAAATCTCCAGAAGCTGCGGCACTTATCGAGATACACAAAGCTTATATGAAAGCTAACGGTATCATGTAATAAATAAAATTTTGAAGGGCCTAAAAAGGCCCTTCGAATTACTTAAATTTTTACGCAATGATCGATAAAGAATTACAAGAACAAAATGAAAAAGTTGCGAGTAAAGATGATTTTCCAATAAATTGGATAGATAGAGTTTCCTTATTTCTAAGTCACACAATTAAATATCTAATTCCTGTAATTGTAATTGTGATGATGTATGAAATTTTTATGAGATATGTATTGTTTAAACCAACTTTGTGGGCAAATGAACTATGTTTATGGCTTGCGGGAGTTTGTTATTTAGTTGGCGGAATATACGCAACAAGATTAAGAAGCCATATAAGAATAGTATTATTATATGATTGGGTTAGTAGACCGACACAGAGAATTTTTGATCTAATTAGCACTTTAATTATCGTTCTTTTCGCAGCAGCTGTAATTTATGGGGGTATGGAAGATGCCTACAGATCATTTATAAATTGGGAGAGATTTGCAACTTATTGGGATCCACCAATTCCAGCTACCATGAAACCACTAACACTTATATGTGTTTTTCTTATTGCTGTTCAATCTGTAAATAATTTAATTATTGATTGGAGAAATCCTAAAGAAAAACAATACGACCCTTCCAAAGAATTAAAATAATATGGATATAGGATCACTTTCGATAATACTAATAGTAGGATTGTTATTACTTATATCTATAGGTGTTCCAATGGGTTTTGCATCTGGTTTTATGGGTGCAGTATTAGTATTTTTATACATAGGTGAGCATGCATTAGGCATATTACTTTCAAGATACTATTCTCTTGTTGTAACTTATTCCTTTTTATCTGTTCCATTATTTATATTTATGGCCTCCTTGCTCGAACGTTCGAATATCGCAAGAGATCTTTATGACGCTTTAAATGCGTGGTTAAGAAAGACTAGAGGCGGAGTAGGAGTCGTTACTGCCATCATGGCAACAATTATGGCCGCGATGAGTGGAATTATTGGTGGAGAAATAGTTTTATTAGGCTTGATTGCACTGCCTCAAATGTTGAGATTAAAATACGATCAGGATATGTCGATCGGTATTATTTGTGCATCAGGATCTTTGGGAACAATGATACCACCTTCAATTGTTTTAATTATTTATGGATTAACAACAGAGACTTCTATTACGATGTTATTCCAAGAAGCTATTGTTCCTGGTTTAATGATTTCAGGTTTAATTATTACATACATTTTAATTCGAACAAGATTACAGCCGCATTTAGCACCTTTAAGTGATGAGCCTGCTTTAACTTTAAAAGAAAAAATGTCTTACCTTCCAGGTCTTTTACCACCGATTGGTATCGTAATAATTGTATTAGGTTCAATTTATTCTGGAATGACAGGAATTACTGAAGCAGCTGGTATGGGAGTAGTTGCTACATTAATTATAATTTTTGCAAGAAAAGAACTTACGTGGTTTTTATTTAAAGATGCATTAACAAGAACTTTCAAAGCATCAGGAACTATTTTAACTATTACTTTTGGTGCTACAGTTTTAGCAGGTGCTTATTCTCTTGCTGGTGGTCCAAAATATGTAGCAGAGACTATTTTGGCTTATGACTTAAAACCAATGTATTTAATTTTCATGATGCAGATTATGTTTTTGATTATGGGAGCATTTATGGATTGGGTTGGAATTGTATTGTTAGCAATGCCTGTATTTTTACCAATAGTTATAGCTCTTGGATTTGATCCAATTTGGTTTGGAATATTATTTTGTGTAAATATGCAAGTTTCATTTTTAAGTCCACCCTTTGGACCCGCCGCTTTTTATTTAAAATCTGTTGCTCCTCCACATATTTCATTAACAGATATATTTAGAGGTTTTGCTCCATTTATAGTTATTCAGTTAATAGTATTAGCATGTGTTATGTTCTTCCCAGAAGCAATGACGCAAAACTTCCACGAGTTTAAACCGAAACCATGATGAAAATAGGCTTTATTGGAACAGGTCTTATGGGCCTGCCAATGGCTAAAAATTTATTAAAATCAGATTTTAAACTAAAAGTATTCAATCGTTCAATTAATAAAGCAGAACCTTTGAAAGAGTTTGGCGCTGAAATATCAAAAACATTAGGTGAAGTTGTTAAGGATAATGACTTTATTATTACAATGTTAACAGATGATAGCGCTGTTGATGCAATAATGAGTAATTCAGATTTATTAGAAAATTTAAAATCTGGATCAACTGTTATTGATATGAGTTCAGTTAAACCAACCACAGCAACAAAATATGGAAACAGTTTAAAATCAAAAAATGTAAATTATTTAGATGCACCGGTTTCAGGAGGAACAATTGGAGCTGAGGAAGCTTCATTAGCTATAATGGTTGGAGGAGAGCAAAGTGTCTTTGATAATTCTATAAATATTTTAAAAGCTATGGGAAATCCAACTTTAGTTGGACCAATTGGTAGCGGACAAGTTTCAAAGTTAGCAAATCAAATTGTGGTAGGAGTTACAATAGGAGCGGTTGCGGAGGCAATAACTTTATGTGAAAAAGCTGGAGCTGACCCAGTAAAATTAATTAAAGCTCTTTCTGGAGGTTGGGCAGACAGTAAAATTTTACAAACACATGGAAAAAGAATGATAGATAAAGATTTTACTCCAAAAGGTAAAACTTTTACCCATTTAAAAGATATGAATAACATTTTAGAGTGTGCAAATTCATATAATACACATTTACCTATTTCAAATTTAGTGAAAGAAATGTATAAAACCCTTGTCGATAATGGTCACGGAAATACTGATCATAGTTCACTTTATAATGAAATCGAAAGGATAAATAAAAAATGAGTGGAAGATTAGAAGGTAAAAAAATTCTTGTAACAGCAGCAGGCCAAGGGATTGGAAAGGCAACTGCAATAGCATTTCATAAAGAGGGTGCTCATGTAACTGCAACTGATTTAAATGATAAAACTTTAGCTGATTTAAACAAAGAATATCCTGAGATTAAAGTGCAAAAACTAGACTCAACAGATAACAATGCAATTTTAGAATTTACTAAAACTCTAGATAGAGTTGATGTTTTATTTAATGCTGTTGGATTTGTTCATCATGGAACAATATTGGAATGTGATGAAAAAGATTGGGATTTTTCTTCTAACGTAAACGTAAAGTCGATGTACTTTATGTGCAAAGCTATTTTACCTTTAATGATCAAACAAAATGGTGGAAGTATTATTAATATATCTTCATGCGCATCTAGCTTTAAAGGTTTTCCAAATAGATTTGTTTACGGAACAACTAAAGGTGCGGTGATTGGTTTAACAAAAGCGATTGCAGCAGATTTCGTCAAACAAAATATTAGATGTAATTCAATTGCGCCAGGTACAGTTTATTCACCTTCTTGGCAAGATAGGGTAAATCAAAGCCCAGATCCTGTTCAAGCAAAAAAAGATTTTATAGCAAGGCAACCTATGGGAAGATTAGGTACAGCAGAAGAAATAGCGGCTGTGGCTGTTTATTTAGCTAGTGATGATGCAACATTTACAACAGGAAGTACAATTCATGTTGATGGTGGAATTTCAATATAATTAAATAACAAAAGGATAAATATGAAATTATTAAGAGTAGGAAATAAAGGAAGCGAAAAACCAGCTGTATTAGATAAGGATGGTAAAATTAGAGATATTAGCTCTCACGTTAAAGATTTAAATCCAGATCATTTAAATTTTGAAACTATTTCTAAATTACAAAGTGCTGATTTATCATCTTTACCAGAATTATCTGCAAGTGATCGAATAGGATCTTGTATTACTAAGCCTGGAAAATTTGTTGCAATTGGATTAAATTATTCTGATCATGCTGCTGAAACTGGAGCTGATGTTCCTTCTGAACCTATAGTTTTTATGAAAGCTACTAGTTGTATAGTTGGACCTAATGATGACGTTGAAATAGTTTCTGGATCTAAAAAATTAGACTGGGAAGTTGAACTTGGAATTATTATAGGAAAAGAAACAAAACATATCTCTGAAAGCCAAGCTCAAGATCATATATTAGGATATTGTTTAGTTAATGATGTGAGTGAAAGAGAATGGCAAATTGAAAAAATGGGTCAATGGGTTAAAGGAAAATCTCACGACACCTATGGACCAATCGGCCCTTACTTTGTTACCAAAGATGAAATTGCAGATGTTAACAATCTAAATATGAGTTTAGATGTTAATGGAAAAAGAATGCAAACAGGTAATACAAGTACAATGATATTTAACGTCGATGTTATCGTCTCTTATTTGAGTAAATATATGTCTCTTCAAGCTGGCGATATAATTACAACTGGAACACCTCCAGGCGTTGGAATGGGTATGAAGCCTCAACAGTTTTTAAAAGCAGGTGATACAATGAAATTATCAATAGAAAACCTAGGAGAGCAAAACTCGAAGGTAGTTGCTTTATAATTAATTGTGAAAATAACTTCTATTAAAAGTCATGTACTTAGATATGAGTTAGAAAAAGAACTTGGTTACTCACAACAGTATTATAAACATCGTACAGCTCATCTCGTTGAAGTTCAAACAAACGAGGGAATAACAGGTTGGGGTGAATGTTTTGGTCCTGGAAATATAGCTTTAGCAAACAAGTTTATTGTTGAAAAGGTTATACAGCCTTTAGTAATTGGTGAAGATCCTTTAAACAAAGAACACATCTGGCAAAAAGTATACAACCTTTTAAGAGATAGCGGTCAAAAGGGCATGCCAATTCAAGCATTATCAGGAGTGGATATTGCTTTATGGGATATTCTTGGAAAGAAAACTAAAACTCCTCTTTATCAGCTTGTAGGTGGTAAATGTAATAATGAAGTTCCAGTATATGGATATGGAATGATGTTACAAAAAAAATCAGTTGATGAATTGATCGCCTTGTTCAAAGAAGAATCTAAGCAAATAAAATCAAAAAATTTTAAAGCAATGAAAATGAAAGTTGGATTAGGTCCAAAAGAAGATTTAAAGTTGGTTCAAGCTGTGAGAGACACTGTTGGAAAAGATTTTAAATTAATGGTTGATGCCAATCACGCTTATAATTTTAAAGATGCTCTTTATGTTGGAAAAGGTTTAGATGAGCTAGATATTTATTGGTTTGAAGAACCTGTGGCTCCTGAAGATTATGAGGGTTACAGAGAATTAAAACAAAAAATTTCTACTAGCATTGCTGGAGGAGAAGCTGAATTTACCAAATATGGCTGGAATAAATTACTATCAAATAAATGTATAGATATAGCTCAACCAGAGGTTTGTGGACTTGGCGGAATTACGGAGTATTTAAAAGTTGCAGCATTAGCGCAAGCAAATTTTATACCAGTAATAAATCATGTATGGGGCTCTGCAGTTAGTATTGCAGTCAACCTTCATTTGTTGACAGCACAACCAGATATGCCAGGTGGATTATTTCCATCAAAATCAATGCTCGAGTTTGATACAACAGAAAAAAATATTTTTATAACAGATTTGCCAAAGGAAGAATTTTCAATTTTAGGCCAAGTTAAAAACAATAACGGCTATGCATCAGTAACAGATAATATAGGCATTGGTATTAACCCTGATCAAGACTTTATAAAGGAGTTTGAAGTAAATGAATAAAATAAAAACATCAGAACCGAAACTTCTTTGGAAATTAAGATGTACTCTAGGTGAAGGAACATTATGGGTTGGTGAACATAATTCAATTTATTTTGTAGATATTAAAAAAAAGAAAATTTGCTCTTTTAATATTAAAAATAAAAAAAAGAAAATCTTTAAAGTAAATAAAGAAATTGGTTTTATCGCTCATATCAAAGATTATATTTTTATTTTAGGTCTCCAGGGAGAATTAAGAATTCAAAATTTAAAATCAAAAAAAATTTTAAAATCAATAAAGATAGAACCAAACTTGAAATTAAATAGAATTAATGATGGTAAAACAGATCCTGCTGGAAATCTTTGGTTTGGTACCATGGACAACTTAGAAAGAAAAATTGAAAAAGGTTCTTTATATAAATTAGATAAAAATTTTAAACTAATAAAAGTTGATAGAAATTATAGAATTACTAATGGACCAGCGTTTATTGATCAGTATAATTTTTATCATACCGATAGTCCAAAAAAAACTATCTATAAAATTAAAATAAATAAAAATAATAAAATAGTTAGCAAAAAAATATTTAAAAAATTAAAACCTGAAGAAGGTTCACCAGATGGAATGACTTTAGATAAAAATAAAAATTTATGGGTAGCTCATTTCCATGGTGCTTGTGTTTCTGTTTTTAATAAAAAAGCAAAATTAATTCACAGAATTCAGTTTCCTGCAAAAAATATAACTAATTGTGCATTTGGAGGTAAAAATACTAAAGAACTTTATGTTTCAACAGCTACAAAAGGGATGAGCAAAGCAGATCTGCGAAAATTTAGATATTCAGGTTTCTTTTTTAGTGTAAAAACAAACGCAAGAGGAGTTTTACAAAAAAAATTTATTATAAGTAATGAAGAAAAGAGATCTTTACTATGAGCGAATACCAACAAAGCTTTTAAGAGAAGATATAAGATTATTAGGAACTTTTCTTGGAAGAGTAATTAAAGATCAGGAAGGTTCAGCTTTTTTTGAAATTATAGAAAAATTTAGATTATTATCAAAAAATACTTTATCAGATAAAAATAAAAGTAAAATTTTTTCAAAAATTTCAAAAGAAGTAAAAAAACTTTCTCCTAAAAATACATTTAAATTAACAAGAGCATTTTCACATATTTTAAATTTAATGAATTTAGCTGAGTCATTAGATGCATCTAGAAAGTTAAATGAATTTGAAAATCCATATTTTAAAAGTAAAAATCAAAATCTTTTCATTGAAGATATAATAGAAAGTTTATTTAAAAATAAAAAAATTTCGGATAAAAAAATTTATGAACAAGCTACAAAACTTGATATAGGCATTGTGCTTACCGCTCATCCGACTGAAGTAAAAAGAAGAACTTTAATTCAAAAATATGCCAATTTAATTGAAATTATGGAGCAAAGACATCTTTATAAAAAATATCCGTCTAAGATCTTAGAATTAGATAGAAAGCTCTACTCGGAAATTGCAATAATATGGAAAACAGATGAACTTAAAAGGACTAAACCATCTCCATTGGATGAAGCGAGGTGGGGTTTAGCTGTTATAGAGGATAGTCTATGGGACACCATTCCTAAAGTTTATAAAAGACTTAACGACATATTCAGAAAAAATTTAAATAAAGATTTACCGCGTGATTTTAATCCAATTCAATTTGGATCATGGATGGGTGGAGATAGAGATGGAAATCCTAATGTAACAGCTGAAGTTACAAAGAAGGTAATTTTATTTTCCAGATGGCAAGCTGCAAAATTATATGAAAAAGAACTTACTAAATTGATACAAGATTTATCAATGGAAGAATGCTCTACAAAAATTAAAAGAGCAACAGGAAATAGCTATGAACCTTATAGAGTTTATTTGAGACCAATTAGGGATAAGGTAAGACTAACCCATCAATTAATTGAAAATCATTTAAATAACGATGCAGATTTAGATGAAAAAAAATTAATTCAAAATAAAAATGAAATAACTCTTCCATTAAGAGAAGTAAGAAAATCATTAAAAGCAAACCGAGGAGAGTATATTGCAAATGCAGACCTATTAGATTTAATGAGAAGAGTCAGGTGCTTTGGAATTAATTTAGCAAGATTAGATATAAGACAAGAGGCTGATAGACATGAAAAACTTTTAAACGAAATTTTTAAAAAGAAAAAAAATATAAAATATTCTTCTTTAACTGAAATAGAAAAAGTAAAATTATTAAATAAATCTATTAAAGAAAAAAAATTCTTTGTAGATAAAATAAAAATAAAAGATAAAGAAAATAAAGAAGTTTGGAATACTTTCAAACAGATAGCAAAAACACCAATTGAGTGCCTAGGTGCATATGTAATATCAATGACCTCAACCGCATCTGATATTTTATCTGTTTATTTTTTACAAATGCAGGCACAAAACAAAAATTTATTAAGAGTTGTGCCACTTTTTGAAACTTTGGATGATTTAAAAAATGCTAATGGTGTAATGACAAATTTATTCAAACTTTCATGGTATAGAAAAATGATTAATTCAAAGCAGGAAGTAATGATTGGATATTCTGACTCTAGTAAGGATGCTGGAAAATTATCTGCAAGTTGGCATCAATATAAACTTCAAGAGGAGCTTAGAAGTTTAGCTAAAAAATATAGAATAGATCTTGTTTTCTTCCATGGTAGAGGTGGATCTCCAGGAAGAGGAGGTGGACCTATTCAGGCCACTTTAAAATCACAACCTTCAGGAACAGTTAATGGCAAAATAAGAATTACTGATCAAGGTGAGGTGATTCAACAAAAGTATGGATACAAACCTTTAGCAGAATATAATCTTTGTAGCTATATCGGTTCTGTAATGGATGCTTCTTTAAACCCTCCACCAAGATCAAAATCAAATTGGCGTGATTTGATTCAAAAAATGTCAGAAATTTCTACATCTTCATATAGAAAATATCTAAATCAAAGTGAGGATTTTATTCGTTACTTCAAAACAGTTACACCTCATAAATCACTAGGAAAACTTGCAATTGGATCAAGACCAACCAAAAGAAAGAATGTTGATAACATCCAAAGTTTAAGAGCTATCCCTTGGGTATTTGCTTGGACACAAATTAGATTAATGTTACCTGCTTGGCTTGGCACCACTGAAGCATTAAGGTACGGATCAATTAAAAAGTTTAAAAGAACAATGACTGACATGGAAAGAAATTGGCCGTACTTTGTATCAACGATGGATATTTTAGATATGGTAATTTCTAAGGTGGATCCAGAAATATCAATTATTTATGAAAATAATTTAGCCGATGCATCACTAAAAAGAATTGGTAAAAAATTAAGATTTCAATTTGAGGCATTGGTCAAATTGCACAATAAAATTACCCCCAAAGAAGTGGTAAAAGAGAGGAAAGAATTTAGAAAAGCCTTATTTATAAGAAATAATTATACAGAAATGTTAAATATACTTCAGGCAAATGTAATGAATAAATTAACAAATAAAAAATATAAAAATTTTGACAAAAAATTCCTTGAAGATGCTTTAATGACATCGATTGCAGGTATTTCTGCAGCAATGAAAAATACTGGATAAATGTTTGAATATTTAATTGCTTTTGGAGCAGGACTTATAAGTTTTTTGTCTCCGTGTGTTCTACCTTTAATACCTGGATATATTTCTTATATCTCTGGCCAATCTTTACAAGAAATTTTAAATCAAAAAAAAATCAATTTTTTTCCATTAATTTTATTTTGTTTAGGGTTCTCTACTGTATTTGTTCTTTTAGGTGCATCAGCATCTTTTTTGGGACAGGCGCTATTACAAAATTCAGAAGTGTTAAGAATTTCAGCTGGAATAATTATTATAATTTTTTCTCTTCAATTAATAGGAATTATCAATATTCCATATTTAAATTTTGAAAAAAGATTTGACGCAAAAGAATCAAGAAATATTCTTTTTCCATATGTTATAGGTATTGCATTTGGTTTTGGCTGGACACCATGTATTGGTCCAATTTTAGGTTCAATTTTAGCTTTAGCATCTATTGAAGAAACTTTATCAAGAGCTGTAATCTTGTTAATTTCTTACTCATTAGGTCTTGCTATTCCTTTTGTTTTGTCTGGATACTTAATTCAAAGGTTCTTATTATTTTCTAAAAATTTTAAGAAAAACATAAATTTAATTTCAAAAATTGGTGGAATAACTCTTTTAGTTACAGGTATTTTAATTTTAACTAATCAATTACAAGCAATAGGATTTTATATTATTGAAATCTTTCCATTTATGCAAAAATTCGGATAAAAAGTACTAATGAAGATTTATCAAATAGACTCCAGTGCTAGAAAAAAAGGCTCTACCTCAAGAGCTTTAGCAAAAAAGCTTTTAGATAAAATTAAAAAACCAGAAGATGAAGTAATTTATAGAGATTTAGATGATGAGATGCTTTTTGTAAGTGGGCTTACAGAGTCTGGAATGAATATTGATGAAAAAGATCAAACAGAAGAACATAAAAAAATGTTTGAGCTTTCCGACAAGCTTGTAAAAGAATTAAAAGAGAGTGATGTCATTATAATTTCAGCACCAATTTATAATTATGGACCACCAGCAACTCTTAAAGCTTGGTCGGATTTAGCTGCGCGTATAGGTGAAACTTTTAGATTTAAACCAAATGGTAGAAGAGAGGGATTATTAAAAAACAAACATGCATATCTAGTTATTACTTCTGGAGGAACAAAACTAAATAGCTCAGAAGATTTTTTAACTCCTTGGTTAAAATTTATTCTTAACTTTTTTGGTATAGAAAAAGTAGATATAATTAGTGCAGACCAAATGGCATTAGATTATGAAAAATCAATCAAAGAGGCTGAAGCGCAAATAGAAAATTTGTTTAAAGATTAAACTTTCTTTTTAAGTGTCTAAGTTTTCCCTCAGTACTATCGTAATCAATATAACAACCTTGTAAAAATCTTTCACCTTCTTTTGTCTCATAAGCTGTTCTTCCATGGAGAAGCCTGTAATTATCCATCATCATTAAGTCTTTTGGCTCGAGTTTGAATTCAATTCTATATTTATCTGAATTATACATTTCGGATATTTTTTTTCTTGCTTGGTAATAAAGATCTAATTTTTCTTTTTCTAAAACTGGAACATAGTCTAATCTAGGACTAAATCTTACCTGCTTGAAACTCTTATCCTCATTTAGTTCAATCAAAGGAGAGATAGTCTCTAAAATTACTTCTTTGTCTATGAATCTAAATCTAACTTTTACTTCAGTTAAAATTTTATAAAATTCTGGGTATTGATTTTTTAAATCTTCAGTAACTGTATAACCGTCTACCAATGTTGATAATCCTCCTGAAACTTTACTTTCTATACAATGTAAAATTTGAATACATGGGACAGGATTTCTATAAGGATTATCAGTATGAGGAGCTAATGCCAATGAAGTATAAGCAAGATCGTTTGGATCAGGTTTAGATTTTACATTAAAATATTCGCCAAAATTTGTTCTTCGAACACTGCCTATAGAATTTGCAAATTCCACAATATAATTTTGAGATGTTGGAATATTTTTAATTATTACAAAACCATATTTGTAAAATGAAACAAGTAGATCGTGCATCTCTTTACTTTCGTAAAAATTTTCTTGGTATTCAAAATTTTTTATATTTTTTAAAGAGGAGTCCCATTTAGTTTTTTCAATAGATTTTATTACTATATCTTCTTTTGAAAATTCAGAAGTAATTTTATCAATTTCTAATTTTGAATTAACACCATCATTAAAATCAACCTCTAAGTATTTTTCATTAAGTTTTGCTTTATTTATTGAAACATCATTACTTAAAAAGGTAGGATCAAAAAGTCTTTGCTGAGTTCCTTTATCTAAATATTCCTCACCATTAACTCTTTCTCTTAACCAGAATGGGTGAATTTCTTTTTTTTCAGACCCATTATTAAAATAAACCTTATTTTCAACTAGCTCGATTTTCATAATAGTAAGCTAAGGATTATTTAAAATTTAACTTTAATCAACATAAATTAAATAGTAAGAGTTCATTGTGAAAAAATTTGATACAAAAAAATATCCAATATATGCAAGCTTTTTAAATCAACTTGCTAAAGATTTAACTAAGTTTTATTACACTAAGTTAGATAAGCCATTTAAGATAACAAATAAGATGAAAGGCAAAGGTTACGATCCTGTAACAACATCAGACAAAGCATTTGAAAAATTCATAAGGTCTAAAATTTCAAAAAAATTTCCAAATCACCAAATTATAGGTGAGGAATATGGTCATAAAAATACTAAAAGTGAATTTTCTTGGGTGATTGATCCAATTGATGGAACTAGATCATACGTTGTAGGTAATCCTAGTTGGAGCAATCTCATTTCATTAAATTACAATGGAGAGCCTGTTTTAGGACTGGCTAATTTTCCTAAAATGAGAAAATATTATCTAAATATAAATAAAAATTCTGCATATGTTTTTGAAAACAAAAAAAAAAGAAAACTTAAAGTTAACTCAAAATTAAATTTTACGAATGCAAAATTAGCAGCTGCATTTCACAATCAATTATCTTTAAAACAGCAATATAAAATTAAAAAATTTATTAAAAGAATGCAATTTCCATGTTTTGATGCATTGACTTATTGTCAATTAGCAGAAGGTAGGCTTGAAATGGTTGCACAATGCGCAAACAAGATTTGGGATATTCATCCAATAATGCCAATCGTGAGAGCAGCAGGAGCAATAGTAACGACTTGGGGCAACAAAAACCCTGTTGTTGGAGGAAATATTATTGTTTCAAATAATAAAACCAATCATAAAAAGATTTTAAAATTATTAAAACCATTAGCTGAATGATACCAGAAAGAGCACAAATAATTTTAGATTTCTGGTTTAAAGAAACCCCATCTGAAATACGGTTCAAAAAGGATGAAAATTTTGATAAAAAAATAAAAGATAATTTTTTAAAGGATTATGAACTTGCTTGTCAAAATGAATATGATGATTGGCAAGATAACCCTATGAGCTGTCTA
Source organism: uncultured Pelagibacteraceae bacterium (assembly GCA_902604035.1). GTDB lineage: Bacteria > Pseudomonadota > Alphaproteobacteria > Pelagibacterales > Pelagibacteraceae > Pelagibacter. The sequence goes on along the minus strand of CACKXG010000003.1, from coordinate 23,356 downwards.
GCATTAGTTATTTTATTTGATCAGTTTTCAAGAAATATGTTTAGAAATGACAAAAGGGCTTTTGCTCAAGATCAAAAAACTAGATTGATTGTAAACGATGCAGTTTATTCAGGATATTTAGAAGCTATGAATGTGAATCAAAGATTATTTATGTTGTTACCTTTAATTCATAGTGAGGAAATAAGTGATCATGAAATGGCTTATTACTTACTTAACAAATATTTAAGAGAACACGAAGGATACAATGAAATAAAAAAATTTTGGCAAGATCATACAAAAGCAATTAGACAATTTCATAGATATCCTCATAGAAATGAAATTTTAGGAAGAGAGTCTACTGAAGAAGAAATAGAATTCTTAAAAGGTCCAAATTCTTCCTGGTGAAATGAATTTAGAATTTATTTTCAAAGTTATAGACAAAGATGAGTGGCAAAAGGCTAAACAATCTGGAACTTATGGTGGGTCAGAAAAAGATCTTAAAGATGGATATATTCACTTTTCAGAAGAGGATCAGGTAGAGGAAACTTTAAATAAACATTACCCAAAAAAAGAAAATCTAGTCTTGTTAAGAGTAAATGCTTTTAAGCTTGAACATTTACTGTGGGAACAAGCATCCAATGGAGATATGTATCCTCATTTATATTCACCTTTAGATACTAGTACAGTTGTGAATGAATATGAGCTATCATTAAATGAGGATGGAAGTCATAAGCTTCCAGAAATTTTAAAAAAGTATCAGTTCAGTCGTCCTAGATAATTAACCATTATTACACCAATAATAATTAAGATAATTCCAATTATTCCATATATATTAGGAACTTGATTTAATTTTAATACAGCAAAAAGCACAACTCCAGTTACTGTTAACCCACTATATGTTGCGTAAGCAAAACCTACAGGAAGAGCGTGCATAGCTTTTGCTATTGAAAACATCGTAATACACATAAATAAGATACATAAAACCGATGGTGTTAGTTTGGTAAACCCTTCTGAAATTTTAGCTAAACTATTTGATGCAATACCAAAAGAAATCCCTATAGCTAAAAATATATAACCAAATAAAGGTTTCATGATTATTCTTTTGATGCAATTTTATTAACTAATGGCCTAATTATTGGAGCCATTGTAAAGGCAGCAATTAATGCAATTGGAAATGCAAACATCCAAGAATAAAACCATCTGCTTATAAAGCCATCTGTAACTCCGGTGTTCACAGCAACTACAACACCACTCATAATTACACTCATACCAAAGGACATAAAAATCATGAATAAAAGTTGAGCGTATTTTTTATTAATCATATTAATTATTACCTAACAGGTTAACCATTAAAACACCAACAATAATAAAAGCTAAACCAATTAATGAATATAAATTGGGTACTTGATTAAATCTAATTATACCCACAACAACAGTTGCTATAATTGTTAAGCCTGCAAAGGAAGCATAAGTGATTCCCATTGGAATATTTTTCATTACTAATGAAAGAGCATACATACATAATACAATTGTAATAGCGGTGATTATACTTGGAATTAGAAGCGTAAATCCTTCAGCACTTTTAGCAAAACTATTTGATGTAACACCCAAAAAAACTGCAATGCCTAAAAATAAATATGAAGTTGTAAGACTCATTTCGAGACTTTAAATTAATTTAAAGAAAATATATAGAATTATTTAAGAGACCATTTAATTGCATCTTCCATTCTATCATCTCCCCAAAAGAGTTCATTTTTTACAATAAAAGATGGGCTACCAAAAATTTTATTTTCACGAGCTGAGTTTGTGTTTTCATTATATTTTGTTTCTATATCTGATGATTTTGCTTGAGAGACAATTTCATCTTTATCAAGTTTTAATTCTGAGCAAACTTCCGAGATACTTGGCTCGATAGCTGGTTCTTTACCTTTTTGAAACCATTTTTTATAAGTTAGAATAACAAATTTTTCTCCCCAACCTTTTTCAAAACCAAGGATTGCAATTTGGTTTGCTAAATCAAATTCTGATAATGGATAGGGAACTGGTGTTTTAGCAAAAAAACCATAACCTTCAGCTCTTCTTTCAATATCTCTCCACATGTAATTAACTTTATTCATTTTATCCTTTGGAAATGGAATATTGTTCATCTCCTTCATGATTGCTCTTACTGAAAAAGGTTTCCATTTAAATTTTACTTGATGTTGTTTTTCAACATCTAGTATTCTAGTTACGGATAGATAGGTATATGTGCTTCCTATCGAAAAATAAAAATCAATTTCACTCACTTATTTTGGCATTGGTGTAGCACCAGTTTCTAAACTGACAATTTTTCCATTGTCATATTTATAAACTGCCATTACCGCCTCAACATTACCATCATTAAAAGTTACAAAGGCATGATGAATACCAACTTCGTCATTTTCATAAACAATTCTAACCTTATCTTGATTGATATCACCACTCATTGCCCATTTGATAACATCACTTTTGGTTAAAACATTTCCTGACTTGTGCATTGTGAATTTAAAATCGTCATGCAAAAGTTCATTCATTGCAGCTTCATCTTTATTTTTTAATGCAGCACTATATCTTTCTAATATAGACATTTTTTCTCCTGTTGCTAAATTTAATAATTAAAGTTTAGCAGAGTTAATCCAACATGTGGAGTCTCTCTTTGACTTATACTTTAGCTAATTCGTAAATTTCATAACCAGCCATTACTTCATCAAATACAGGTTTTGAAACTGGATTTGATCCATCCATAAATGAATGAAGTGCTGCCATGTCATGAACTACAATTTTAAACATTACAGTTGATTTATCTGGTGAAACACTTGCAATTGTTTTTGTAACATCTGCAACTTTTTTCCTTTCTGCCATCCCTTCATCTGACTGCATGAAGCCCATAAATTTTTCAAAGGCTCCTTCTTTAAGTTTTCCTACTACTAGTATATCTTTCATTTTTCCTCCTTTTTTTTGTTGATATAGAGTTTGAGTTATTTTTTTAAAGTATAAGTTCCCTTTAAATAATTTGTTGAGTGAACTTTTCCTTCAAGGGCTGTTTTCATTTGTGTATAGCCAGTTGTACCACTACACTCTATGCCTTCATATCTTCCAGTACCGCTTATACATTTAAACGTACCATCCATAGAATAACCCAACTTAATTTCATAATAAGTAATTGCAGTATCGCCATTAATAAATTTAATTATACAATGACCCATTTCCACTCCTTTGCCTGGAATTGTGCCTGCTCCTACGCAATAATGAGATGAGTTATCTCCAAATGATGTTCCACCAAACGCCATCATTCCAACCAAACCATCATAAACAAAAGTCATTGGATTACCTTTTTCGTCAAAAATTGCTTTTGCATCACCAACAAAAAATCCTTTAAGATCTATTTTTCCACTATGACCATCTGCAAATGAAAGAGATGACATTAATGTAAAAACTAATGCTAATATTAATTTTTTCATAATTTACCTTTCTTAATAGTTAAACCGTAACTGAATACTGTTACATTTTTATTAATGAGTCTCATGCGTTCATATCGCGCGTCAGATATGCAATTTTTATCAACTAGAAATGCTGTTTTTAGCTATTTAATTCGAATTTGTTTTTTGATAACGTTTCAATATGATTGAAAAATTTAATGGAATATTTTATTTAATTGTTTTTCTTGTTCACTTCATAATTTTTGCTGCTTACGCATATCAAACTGTTTTTGCTACAAAAAAATTTTTAGATAAATTTGGTATTGACGATACTGGTGCTGGAATGACAAGATTTTTTGGATCATTATTTATTGGAGCTGTAGCAATGGCTATATGGGTAGGGTTCATAAGACCCGATGGCCTTCAAGGAACATGGGCTTTTTTTAATTTAGTATTTTTACAAAACCTTTCAGCTTTTTGTGTAGGAATTTATACAATTAAAATAAATAAATTAGGCCATACTCCACAAACATCCAATGAAGGAATTATTGCACCAGGAATTTTAACTTTATTGAGTGCAATACTTTGTTACGGATTAGCTGATAAAATTTATATCTAAAACCAATTAGGTATTGGTAGACCTTTTTCTTCTAGGAATTTTTTATTGAACATTTTAGTTGCGTATTTATCACTTCTATCGCAAAGAATTGTTACAATAGTTTTACCAGGCCCTAATTCTTTACCCATTCTTATTGCTCCAGCGATATTGATACCACAACTAGTACCTAAGCTTAGACCTTCATTTTGAATTAAATCATAAAGTATAGGTAATGCTTCATGATCATCAATAGAATAAGCATCATCTATTCTAGCCTCACCAAAGTTAGCTGTTACTCTACTTGACCCAATTCCTTCAGTAATTGACCCACCCTCAGATTTTAGTTCACCATTCTTTATATAATTATAAAGAGCCGAACCTTTTGGATCAGATAAATAAATTTTAATATTTTTGTTCTTTTCTTTAAGAGCATTACTAACACCTGAAATAGTTCCTCCTGTTCCTGAGGAACATACAAAGCCATCTACTTTACCGTCAGTTTGTTCCCAAATTTCTTGTCCCGTACCTTCGTAATGGCCTTTGGCATTTGCGGTATTATCAAACTGGTTAGCCCAAATTACACCGTTATTATTTATTGGTCTTAATTCATCTGCAAGTCTTGCAGCCACTTTAACAAAATTGTTATCATCTTTATAAGGTTTTGGTGGTACCAATCTTAATTCAGCTCCAAGATTTATAAGTAGATCTTTTTTTTCTTGGGTTTGATTATCATTCATTACAATGATTGTTTTATAACCTAAAGAATTTCCTAAAAGTCCTAAACCAATTCCAGTGTTACCTGCTGTTCCTTCAACAACTGTTCCACCTTTAGCAATTAATTTTTTTTCTTGAGCGTCTTTAATTAAAGCAAGTGCAGCTCTATCTTTAACTGATCCTCCTGGATTTAAAAATTCTGCTTTTCCATAAATATTGCATCCAGTAATCTCAGATGCTGCTCTTAATTTAATTAGTGGGGTATTTCCTATTCCTGAAATAAAATCGTTTTGTGTGTTATTCATTATCTGATTTTTTATCACTGTCAGGTGTAATTCCATAAGGTTTAAATTCACTATCAGCTATGCCAACACTTCTTGCAGGAATTCCAACCATCACAGCATTTTCTGCAACGTTTTTAGTTATAACTGCATTAGCTCCAATTCTTGCACCTTTGCCAACAACTACTGGACCTAATACTTGTGCACCTGAACCAATTACTACATCTTCTTTTATTGTAGGATGTCTTTTCATATTACGTTGATCATTTGAATTTATACTAGGTGCAATTCCACCTAATGTAACCATATGGTAAATAGTTACATTGTCACCAATCTCAGATGTTTCTCCAATCACAACTCCCATTCCATGATCGATAAATAAATTTTTTCCAATTTTTGCATTGGGATGAATTTCAATTCCTGTCAAGAATCTTGAAAATTGGGAAATGATTCTTGCAATCAAATGAAATTTTGCAGTACTAAAAAAATTAGCTATTCTATGAAAGAATACCGCTTTAACACCTGGATAAGTTAATATTAAACTTAATTTAGATTTTGCTGCTGGATCTCTATCAATTATTGATTGTAAAAAATCACTCATATTTCCTAAGTTTAGTTGCTGTTGATTAAAAAATTATATGCCTTATATAGTACTTAACTGCTCAATTTAAAGAGGTTTATATGTACAAAAACACCAATTGTTTTCATCTAGCTATCCCTTGTGGAGACCTAGAGGTTGCAAAAAAATTTTACAGTGAAACTTTAGGATGTAGGTTAGATAACTCGGCACAAGAGTGGGCAGATGTTGATTTTTGGGGCAATGAATTAACTTTGCATAAAAGCGAACATAAATTAGACAATGAGAGACATGATGTAGATATGGGAAATGTTTCTGTCCCTCATTTTGGTGTTCATTTATCCAGAAAAGACTTTGATGCTTTAAAACAAAGATTAAAAGATAGTGGAACTAAGTATTACGATGAACCTTATTTGAGATTTAAAGGAACAAAATACGAGCAAGAAACTTTCTTCGTTAAAGACCCAAACGAAAATATTCTAGAAATCAAAACATTAACAGCAAATCCAGAGTAAACTTAAAGCCTAATGGAATACCTGGTATTAGGCTTCTTTACTGGGATTAGCTTAATCTTAGCTATAGGTGCCCAGAATATTTTTGTTATTGAGCAAGGTTTAAAAAAACAACACATATTTATTGTTTGCTTAATATGCTCAATATCAGATTTGATATTAATTTTTTTGGGTATTTTTCTTTTCCATTATTTTAATCAATATTTTAACTCTTTAATTGAATTAATTTTAAATTTATTTTTAATTTTATTTTTACTTCACTTTATTTTTAAAAAAATAAAATCTCATTATTCTGATATTAATTTTAGCACTGAGCCAAATAATATTTCAAAATTAAATATTGTATTTAAAACTTTAGGATTTACATATTTAAATCCACATGTTTATTCTGATACAGTATTTTTTCTTGGAAATTTTTCAAAAAATTATTTACTTAACCAAAAAATTTTATTTGGGATAGGTGCGTCTATAGCATCATTTTTATTTTTTTTTATATTAGGATATTTGTCTAATTATTTATCGAAGTATGCTAATAGTAAAAAAATTTGGAAAGTAATTAATATTTTTATTATATGTTTTATGTCTATTTTAACTTTATTCATTATTAAGGAAATATTATGAGCGATATTTATGTAGATGATTTAGGTGAAGGTTTTCCTTTTGTTTTAGTTCATGGTTATCTGGGTTCATCTGAAATGTGGACTTTTCAAAAAGAATTTTTTTCAAAAGATTATCGCGTGATTACCCCAGCTCTCCCAGGATTTGGAGAAAGTCATAATGTAAAATCTTTAGATTCTATTAATAAAATGGCTAAAGAAATTATAAATGTGTTAAATCAAAAAAAGATAGATAAATTCAATTTAATTGGTCATTCAATGGGAGGAATGATTGTTCAAGAAATTACAAAATTGATTGGGGATAGAGTTAATAAATTAATTTGTTTTGCAACAGGATCTATTGGAGAAATCCCAGGAAGATTTGAAACCATGGATGAAACAAGAGAAAAACTTAAGAAAGAAGGTGCACGATTCTCTTTTTCTAGAGTACCTCCTAAGTGGTTTGTAAAAGGTGATAAGGACAAAAATTATTTTCTTTGTGAAAATGCTGTTAAAAATGTTTCATTAGAAACTGCTGATAACGCATTACTAGCAATGAAAAATTGGAGAGGTAAAGAGAATTTAAAAAATATAAAAAATGAAACTCTTATAATATGGGGTGACAAAGATACTTCATATAATTTTGATCAAGTTGATACACTAAATAAAAATATTAAAAATAGCCGTTTAGAAATATTTAAAGATTGTGCCCATAATGTTCACTTAGAGCAGCCCGATCAATTTAATAATTTAGTAAAAGAATTTATCTCAAAATAATATTTTTATTAAGTCGATAAACTTTTTTATAAGCTCCAATAAATTTTTTTGAAGAATGAAATTTTCCAGGAAAAATTATACATTTTATTCTAGCTCGCCTAGCTGAATTTAAACTTTCTTGAGAATCTTCAATGGCTAAACAATCATTAGCTTTAAGCTTAAGTTTTTTAAGTGCTAATAAGTATATATCTGGGTTAGGTTTGAATTTTTTTACTAATTTTGCATTCCCTATAAAATTAAAATCTTTTTTATTAATTGAATTTCTTAAACAATATAAGATTGCATTTATATTGTTTAACGATGTAGATGAAACAAATGCAATTTTAATATTTTCTTTTTTACATAAAGAAATTAAATTTTTAACACCTGGCCTTAATTTAAGATGATTTTTTCTAAGATAATTATTAAAAATTTTAGTCTTTAAATTTCTTAAATATACTGAATTAACTTCATTTTTTTTCTTTTTGGCATATCTTGATATTCTATCTTTGCCACCTGATTTACTTAATAAATTTTGATACTCACGCTTGGTCCAATTCCAATCGAGTCCATATTGTTTGAATGCTTTATTGAATGACTTTCTCTGAATTTCTGAAGTTTCAACAATAGATCCAATTGAACCAAAAAGTAATGCTTTATAATATTTCAACCTTTTACAGCTCCAGCAGTTAAACCACTAATGACCTGTCTTTGGAAAAACATAACAAGCATAAATAAAGGTGCAGTAGCAGATACAACTGCAGAAACTGCCCACATTAAATTTCCTTCATGTTGATTAGTACCTAAATAACTTTGTATTTTTGGAACCATAGTATGATTTTCTTGATTAAGAAGTAATGCTGTTACCGTAAAATCATTATAAGCTAACATTAAACTAAATAATCCTGCTGTAATTACTCCAGGCCACATCACAGGCATAATGATATGCCTAAAAGCTTGAAAATACGAACAACCATCTATTAAAGCACTTTCATCAAGTTCTTTAGGAACAGTTTTGAAAAATGAATAGAGTAACCATAGTGTAAAAGGTTGATTTATTGCAACCAAAACAACAATTGTAGTTGGAAGAATTCCCCAAATTTGTAATTCAAAGAAAGGAAAAAGATATCCAGATACTAAAGTTATATGTGGCATAGCTCTAAAAATTAAAGCTGCCATTAAAATCCAAAAAGCATATTTCTCAGTTGATCTTGAAAGAGCGTATGCTCCTAAAGTTCCTAAAAATAAAGAAATACTTACAACAAATACTGTAACTATAATTGTATTTTTTGATGCTTTCCAAAATTCGCCTTCAGTCCAAGCCTGAGTATAAGCATTAGTTGTAAATTGTCCGCCTGTTTCAATCAAGGTATTAAATGCTGATATTGCATACCACCAATCTGATCTTGAGAAAAAATCTGCTCTTACTTTAAATGATCCCCAAAAAGTCCAAATAAAAGGGAAACAAGCAATTAACAACCAAGTAATAATAAAAATAGTATTAAAAGTTTTTAAACGAGTTGATTTTGTATCTAGTCCATAATCCATAATTATCTCGCTGTTTTAAATTCTTTCCAAGTTCTAATTAACACTGGTGCTAGCAGAATAGCTATACCAATAATAGTCATCATTGAAGTAGCTGCAGCAGAACCAAACAATATTACTTCCTCATTAACTAAATTGTCATAGATTAACCAAGATAATGATTGTGCACTTCCTTCAGCGCTAAAACCAATAATGGGCTCAAATACTCTAAAGTTATCCATTAAAGAAATTAAAGCTACAAATGTGACTACAGGATAAATATGAGGTAATACTATATGTTTAATTCTTTGAAATCTTGAGGCTCCATCTATAATTGCAGCTTCAATTGGTTCTTGAGGAACTGTTTGAAGTGCTGCATAAAAAACCACAAAAGCAAAAGGGGAGTGATGCCAAATACCATAAATAATAATTGTTATCCAAGTTAAAGTTTTTGAGGATTTAAGTGATAAATATGGATCATTCATCAAATTTTGAATATTTGCTCCAATTATACCTTGAGAATCTATCATCCAAAATAATACCAATGATCCAACCAACGGTGTAACAATCATTGGCAAAATTGTACCAAAGATCAAAGGTCCTCTAATTTTTCTAGCAACTGCGTTTAAACTTAATGCAATAATAAATCCTAAGAGAAGTACATTGGGTGTAACAAACAAACAATAAGTTAAAGTAAATATCAGAGCTTTATAAAAGGGGAGATTAGTTACCTGGTCTACAAAAGCACCAAAACTTTCAGTTTCATTCCAAAATTTTTTTATTTCATCAACTGCTAAATGATTTCGATCAGTATAAGTGCCAAAACCATTAAATTTTCCAAGAGGCTTTGCTTCTCTAATTTTTGAGGTTTCCTCGTTATCAACTACAATTGAAACAGTACATCCAAAAGGATCACATTTTTTTACTTCTTTTACTACTTGATCATGTTGTGCATAAAAGGATTGAATGCCGGTAGATATAATTGGTAACCCAATAAACAGGATCATTGCTAAGCCTGTTGGTAAGAAAAACCAAAAAAAAGTTTTATTAGGCATTTAAATATTGATTAAGTGGGGAGCAAGTCCCCACTTATAAGTTTTAGATTTTATAGAAAGCCTTGTTCTTTAGCTTTACTAATGTAAGCAGCCTCAACATCTTTCAATGCTTGTTCAGCCGACTCTTTACCTTGTAAAAATTCAACAATCTCACTTCCTAATGCACCATGCATTAAACCCATTTGCGGTAACATTGGATATGGTTTTGCTCCCATTTTTACAGCTTCGATAACACCAATAGATTTTGGTCCTGGTACAAACCCTTCCACTAACCAAACGGCTTGATCAGCAGCGTCAGCAACCATCTTTTTATTTGATGCTGCATGCGCTAAAGCTCTAAATGTTGCCTCAGCATCTGCATCAGGTCTGTTTTTTGCAAGTGTGAAACCATCCCACCATAATGTAGCAGCTGGAATATTTCCTCCACCTACAGTAGCAGGTCCAGTTAATTTAGTTGCCTTAGTAATGTTAGGATCACCTTCATCATCTAAAAGTGTTCCTGATCTAGATGCCCATAATGTCATCAATGCAACATTACCAGACTCCCATTCTACTTTAATTGCTTCACTATCATGAGTTAAGTAATCAGGGTTACTCAATTCAGATAATTTTTTTAACATATTTAAAGTAGCAACACCTTTAGCATTATTTATATTAGGCTCTGCACTTCCAGATTTAAAGAATTCACCACCATGACCAATAAACATGTTCACAAATTCCTCTGCTAAATTCCAACCAGCTTTGTATGCGGCTGCATAAGGATATTGCATTTTACCTGAAGCTCTAATTTTTTCAGATGCTGCAACTACTTCCTCATAAGTTTTTGGAATAGCTATACCAAGGTCTTTCAAAACATCTTCTCTGTAATACAAATGTTGAGTATTAGCCATAAACGCTACAGCCATTACTTTTCCATCGATTGTAATTAATTGAGAGTCTTGAATTCCTTTTCCATATTTTTTAACAAGATCATCTAATGGTCTAATTAAATCTTGGTTCATCAAAGGAACGATTGAACTGTTTGCTGCAATTCTAGCTGAAAATTCAGATGGATTTGCAGTAAGAGCTGGCACTGCGATTTTATTGTGCTCAGATGAATGTGTCACTTTAAAATCTGCACTTCCTTTACATTGTTTAGAAGTTTCAACGAAAGTTCTTAATGCAGGAAAATCATTAGCCAAAATATTTATTGAACCACTTTTAATGTTACAATCTGCATAAGCAGAAGTTCCAAAAAGCAGAAACAATAAAGTAACTAGTATTTTTCTCATATGTTTTCTCTCTTTATATTTATTGTTAAATTATAATTTAAGTTCAAAAACTATATCTATTACGAAGTTTAAATTAAAGAGGAAATTAAATCACTTTTGACGCAAGTTCTGCGCCAAGTACCAAAGACTCTAGCTTCTTATAAACAATATTTTCATCAACATTTCCAAAGCCAGCAAAAGTACTAAAACCACAGTCAGTTCCAGCCAATAATTGTTCAGCATCAATGACTTTAGAAAAAGTTAAAATTCTATTCTTTACAACTTCGGAATGTTCTACAAAATTTGTTGTAGAATCTATTACACCTGGGGCAATTATTTTGTCACTTGGAATTTTTAAATTTTCAAAAATTTGCCACTCATGAGAATGTCTTGGATTAGATGACTCAATTAAATAAGTCTGTACATTAGCTTTCAATGCAATTGGCATTATCTTTTCTAAAGAAATATCATGTAGATGAGGTCCTTCATAATTTCCCCAACAAATATGTAGTCTTATACTAGAGCTGTCGATATTTTTAATAGCATTATTTAGACATTCTATTTGTTTTTCAGCTCTAATTAAAAATTCTTCTTCAGACAAATCTTTAAAAGTCATGTGTCTAGCAAGAGCTAAATCTGGACAATCTAACTGAAGTTTTAATCCATTTGAGGTAATTTCTTCATACTCATCTTTCATAATGTTAGATAAGTTTTCTAAATACTCATCATCATTTTTATAAAATTTATTTGGTAAAAAAGCTGAAATAACACCAGGAGAGGCAGCGTTCATAAATCCATCTTTATGATTATTTTTTTCTAATGCTTGCTTAAAATTATCAATATCTTTTGTTAGGGAAGTTTTATCTTTAATTTTTAATTCACTAGTACAACATGGTCTTGTGTAAGTTGGTGTCCCACCTGTTCTTGCAATTCTTTCTTTGAAAGAAGGAAAGTCATCTAAATCTTTTGGTGCTTTTCTCTCACTCTCTCCAGAAAATCCGTCAATTCTATCCTTAACATAAGTAGCATAACTAATCTTAGACATTTCACCATCGCTTATATAATCAATTCCAACCTCGATTTGTTTTTTAACAATCTTGTTAACATCTTTTTGAACTACCTTATCAAATAGATTAAAATCTATTTGTTCTTTTTGATCTTTCTTAAACAAGAGCTCAGATAATTCATTTGATCTAGGCAAACTTCCTACATGTGTTGTTTTAATTTTAGTCATAATTTATTTCATTAAAATTTGTTTCCAGATTGCAACTTCATCAAACAAAACCCACTCTCTTATAACATTTCCATTAACTATTTCTGCATGGTTTATGCCCATTATAAAAATATTTTTATTTGATTTTTCTTCAAAATCTAAAGTGTCTTCAGAATGATTACCTTCTAAAAACCATCTTATTGACGCTTTGGGATTTTTATCTGGCTCTTCCAAATAACCAACATGCTCTATTGAAAACTTTATATCACTAAAAGTATTTTTTAAATTATTCCAAAATTTGACAATATCCTCTCTTCCATGTCCAATTTTATTTCCAGGCCAATAGATAGTTGCAGCTCTTGCATAATCTGAAAAATCATACTTATTTTTAAAGATATTTTTCAATATTTTTGAGTAATTTCCTCCAGCAGACTCTTCAGGCACAACGCCTTGTTTATAATCTGATTTCATCTCAGATCTTGAATTGAATAATTTTTGTGCTTTGTCAGCACCACCTTCCTTTTCAATAATCATTTGTGCAAATTCTTTTGGCGTAAATCCTATTTGTCTTACCATTGCACCTTGATCACGGACAATCCATTCATCATAAACTTGGTTATTTTTGCACGCACAATCAGCAATGACTCTATAATAAATATCTTTATTAGTTGGTTTACCATATGAACCATCTCCAAGATGTGTTCCTTTACTTAAAATTCTATGAGATGAATGATACCCCACATCATCATTTCCATTCCAGATAACATCTTCACCAAGCAATTGTCTGTTAGGAAACTCTTTTAATGTTGCATAAGTTGCATCAATTACTGGTTTATTTCCATAAGTAATCCCAAAAGGTGATCTAACAGGAATATTATCAGTGTAAAATTGAGCAATAGACTCAACATCTTTGTTTTCCCAAATTTGTTTAGTTATTTTAAGAATATAATCAGGAAAGTTTTTATATTTTTGATCAAATCCTTTCATTAGATTTGAGTTACACAATTTAAGTAACAATCCTCTTTTTCATTTATCTTTATATTTAAATTAGAATTAATTGGAATAGAAATTGTATCTTTGGGATTTAAAATACATTGAAAATCATCAATCATAATTTCCCACTTACCAGTTCTTGAAAATAATATTGTAGGTTTTTCAAATTTTAAATTAGTTATTTGTCCCTTGTTACATTTTAAAATTGAAAGGTTAAATCCAGTATCTTGATTTATTAATGGAGCGTATTTTTTATTTTCAAATTTATTTCCAAGAATTTGAATTAAATCAAAATTATCGTTTATTTTATTAACTTGTTTAGAATTTTCATTATTTTTACATATGAATTTTTCTAGCTGATCTAGTTTATAATTATCAAATTTTTTTATTTCTTCTTCAGAAATTGGTTCAAGAATAGTTTTTCCTTTTGGAATTTCATTTAAAGATAAATCAATTAATGAATTATCATTTAAAAGTGCCATGCCTGTTTTTTTTGCTTTTTCTAAAACACTTGGTACCCAAGTTATTATTCCAGGGTCGTCTCCACCTAAAACTACAAAAATTAAACCTTCTTCATCGCCCGCATTTTCAAAAGCTCTAAACATATTTGTGGGCATAGATATAATATCACCAGTACTTAATATTGTTTCATCTTTACCTTCAGCTCCCCAATAAAATTTCCATTTACCTGAATAAATAATAAAAACTTCTGCAGTTGTATGGCTATGTAAACCAGAACCATTTTTAGGCATAGCAGATACAGCACCTAGATTAAAACTATGAGGCATTGCTATTTTAACAAATTGTTTACTATCCTCTGCGACACCAGGGCCTACAATAGAAAAATTTTTTCTTTCTTTGTGACCATCCATTTTGCCCTCAACAAATGGCAAAGTACTTGGAACAAGATCTTTGAATTTAGCTAATCGATTATTCATATTTTTTTAAACTATATTTTGTGATAGTAAAATTATCTAACAAAAAATATATGCAAATAGAACAATTTGATACAGGTCTTAAGGGTCAAGAGAAAGTAGAAAAAATACTCATATCACCCGAGGAAAATTATAACTACAAACAAGTTGTCAGAAAATATTTAAATTCAATAGTAAATGATGGCATCTCTAAACTAGATCAAAATCTTAAAAATGCGTTCTCTCACAATATTAATGTTAATTGTTTTTACCCATTAAATGAATTTGTAGGAGTTGATGATTTTAAAGAAAAATTTTGGAAACCTCTTTTTAATTCATTTCCTGATCTTGAAAGAAGAGAGCAAATAGTAATTAGTGGCGCTTTTAGAGATAAAATTCAAGTAGGTTCAATTTCTTCATTATCAGGTGTGTTTAAAAATACTTGGTTGGGCATTCAACCTAATAACAAAATGGTAAATTTAAAGTGTTGTGAAATTCATCAGCTTAAAGATGCTAAAATTATTGAGAGTTATATTTTAATCGATTTAATAGATCTATTAATACAAACTGGAGCAAATCCAATTAATCTTTCAAGAGGATCTGAAGGAAATTGGTTAAATCCAATTAACACAGATGGCGTAAATTTTTTTGAAAAAGATATGGAAATTTCTAAAGCTAGTTTAGAGCAATCACTTATCATGCAGAGAAGTTTAAATATAAAACCTGAATTAGAGGTTTCTTCTGATAAAGATCTTAAGGAAAGATTAATAAACCATCCACAAAAAGATTTTTGGCATGAAAAAATGGTTTGGTATGGACCAAGTGGTATTGGAACTGCCAGATCTTTAGAGGGATTTATAGATAATCACCAATTACCTTTTAGAAAAACTTTTAAGGAAAGAAATTATTGGAAACTTGGCCATTATTGTGAGTTAGGGGATGGAAAATTTTCTTTAACAGCAGGATGGAATAGTATTCAGGCAATATATGGAACTGAGGATTGGTTAGGATATAAATCTGAAAACCAAAAAGTAACAATGAGAGTTATGGATTTTTATCACCATGATGAAGGAAAAATTCGTGAAAACTGGGTTCCAATTGATATAATCCACATATTAAAACAAATTGGAGTTGATGTTTTAGAAAGTATAAACAAATAAAATGGCTAATATAAAATTCACTGGAGTACACAAATCATTTGGATCTAACAAAATAATCACAGATTTTAATCTTTTAGGTAAAGAAGATGAGTTTCTTGTGTTAGTTGGACCATCTGGATGTGGAAAATCAACTCTTCTAAGAATGATTGCTGGATTAGAAAAAATAGATGAAGGTGAAATCTTTATTAATGATCAAAAAATTAATGAACTTCATCCTTCGAAACGTCAAACTGCAATGGTTTTTCAATCTTACGCTCTTTATCCTCATATGAATGTTTATGAAAACATGTCTTTTGGTCTAAAAATTGAAAAAAGGCCAAAGGAAGAAATCAACACAAAAGTAATGCAAGCTGCAAAAATTTTAAAAATTGAAGAGCTATTAGAGCGAAAACCAAAACAATTATCTGGAGGTCAAAGACAAAGAGTGGCGATAGGAAGAGCTATTACAAGAAATCCAAAGATATTTTTATTTGACGAACCTTTGTCGAACTTAGATGCAGCATTAAGAGCTGAAATGAGGGTTGAAATATCTAAATTACACAACCAGATCAAAACTAATATGATTTATGTGACTCATGACCAAGTTGAAGCTATGACTTTAGCAGACCGAATAGTTATTTTAAATCAGGGAAATATTGAACAAGTTGGTACTCCTGAGGAAATTTATAATGATCCAGCAAATATTTTTGTTGCACAATTTATAGGTACACCCAAAATGAATATTTTAGAAGTAAACGAGGAAAAGATTGTTTCAGAAAATACAATTAATTTGTTAGGTAACGACATTCAATTTAATAATTTAAAATTAAACAAATCTAAACATTTTGTGGGTATAAGGCCTGAACATTTAAAAGCAAATCAAAATACAAAATTTACTTTTAATCCTGAAATAGAATTAATTGAAAACCTCGGTAATGAAAAAATTGTATATATGAAAAAAGATGAACATCAATTAAGTGCAAAAATTCCAAGCAATGTTGAAATAGGAAGTTCCATAGGTTTTGATCTAAATGACATTTTTATTTTTGATGAAAATGGAAAAAGATTAAAATCATAACACAACCTATAATTGACAAAATTCAATATTTTCCCGTATTTTGAATAATCTGCATGAATCAGTCACATAGCAGATATGTGACCCTCGTATCTTTGCTAAATAGAATCATTTTAATATAGTTTATTTATAAATAGGAGGAGAAATGAAAAATATAATAAAAATGTTTTGCGTAATTTCGTTTTTTATTTCGAATGTTGTTTACGCAGACATAAAGTTTTGGACTACAGAAGTTCAGCCTGCCCGAATGGCCAAGCAAGAGGAAATGGCTAAAGCTTTTGAAGCTAAAACAGGTATTAAAGTAGATGTGATCCCAGTAGAAGAAAAAGATTTGGGAACTAGAGCTACAGCTGCAGCGGCAGCAGGTGACTTACCAGATGTGATCTATCATACTTTACAATATGTATTGCCATGGGCTGAAGCAGGAATATTAGATGTAGATGCTAATAACGCTGTTGTTAAAGAATTAGGTAAAGATACATTTGCGCCAGGTGCACTTAATATGGCAAAAAAAGGTTCAAAGATTGCAGCTGTTCCCGTTGATGGATGGACACAAATGGTTGTTTACAGAAAAGATCTTTTTGAAAATGCAGATTTAGCACCACCAACAAGCTATGCAAACATCGTAGCTGCTGTTGAGAAGCTATCAAAACAAAACGGAATGTTTGGTTTTGTTGCTGCAACTAAAACTGATGAAAATTTCATGAGTCAGGTTTTAGAGCACGTTCTTTTAGCAAATGGGGTTAATATTGTTAAAAAGGGTGGTATTAAAAAACAAGGTAAAAAACTAAAAGAGGCATTAGAGTTTTATAAAGTAATTGCAAAAGCAAGTCCTCCAGGAGAATTGTACTGGAAACAATCTAGAGCACTTTACTTTGCAGGTAAAACTCCAATGATTATTTGGTCTCCATTCATTATGGATGAGCTTGCAGGTTTAAGAGACTCGGCTCCACCAACAATTAACAGTGATCCAACATCACCTGAGCTAGCTTCTAAAACTGGTTTCATTACAAATTTTAGTGGACCTAGTAATAAGAAAGGTGCTGCATGGGCAGATGTTAGATATTTTGGTATAACAGCTGATGCTGATACAGATGAAGCTAAACAATTTATCATGTACTCAATGGATGAAGGTTACACAAGTACGTTGTCGATAGCTCCAGAAGGTAAATTTCCAGTAAGAAGAGGAAATTCAAGTGACCCTGAGGCTTTCACAAAAGCTTGGAGTAAACTACCTGTTGGAGTTGATAGAAAAGCACCTTTGTCAGATCTTTATGACCCAGATGTTATTAATAACATTGTAGCAGGTTTAGATACTGCAAATAGATGGGGTGTTAAAGAAGGCGAACTATCAAGAGCGTCAAAAGTCATCAATTCTCAATTTATAAATAGAATTACTAGACTTTATATTGATGATCAAATTGATGTCGATGAAGCTGTTGATATGATTAATAAATCATTAGCTAAATTCAATTAATTTTAATTTTTTAAAAAAGCGGATAATATAAATTATCCGCTTTTTTTATGAATGACACTTTAGCCAATACAGAAAAAAAAACTGCATATATATTAACTCTACCTGCAGTACTTTTAGTTTTTTCAATAATTTTATTTCCAATTTTTGCTAATATTTGGATTAGTTTTAAAGAGGTTGAATTAAAGGATATTAGAATTCCAGAACCAAGAGCAAAAAAAATTGTAAAATCTATTTCTGATGAGCCCACTAAAATAAAAATATTATATAAGTTAAGAAACAGTTCATTAATTCAAGAGATAAGAGATGTTTCATTTCAAGATAATTTTCCAAAAACTTTTGAAATAGAAAATTTAGATCCAAGATGCTCTTATAAAAAGCAAAAACTAAAATGTGAATTTGGAAATTGGCCAGCTAAATATAGGGAAAATTTTCAAGTAATATTTGCAACAAATGATGGGTCAAAAATAGACAAAAAAAATCTTAAATCAATTAAACCAAAATTAGAGGGAAAATCTGATAATATATTACTTAATACTAACTTTACTCTCAAAAACTTTAAAAAGGTTTTATTCGAAAATGAATTTGTAGACTTATTGCTTACAACTTTTTATTACACATTTTTTGGAACTGTTGGCTCAATAATATTTGGTATTTTAACTGCTCAAATGGTGAATCAAAAATTTTATGGAAGAACATTTATGAGAAGTGTTCTACTTTTCCCTTATGTTGCTCCAGTTGTAGCTTTAGCTTATACTTGGGAACTTTTACTAGATCCGAATAGCGGTACGTTAAATAGTTTACTATTAAATTATCAAATTATTGAAACTCCAATAAATCTCCTTGGACAAAAATATATTGAAATTAGTATTTTGGGCTTTGATTTTAAATTAAGGTTAGCTCTTACAACAGTTATAATGTTTGAAATTTGGAGGTATTTCCCCTTAGCTTTTCTATTTATTCTTGCGAGACTTCAAGCTATTCCAAAAGAATTGTATGAAGCTGCTGATGTTGACGGAGCTAGTCCTTTTCAAAAATTTTTTAATATTACACTTCCTCAAATTACTGCAGTGATTTCGATTTTATTTATGATTAGGTTTATATGGAATTTTAATAAATTTGAGGACGTCTTTTTATTAACTGGAGGCGCATCAGGAACTAGAACTTTACCGATAAATGTTTATCAACAAGGTTTTGCAATATCAGACATTGGAATGGGCTCAGCTGTCTCAATAGTAATCGTTGTTTTGCTTTTAATGTTTATGTTTTTTTATTTTAAACTTTTAGGAAAGAAAGTAGATGAGAACTAAAAATACAATATTATTTTCATTGATATCTACTTTTTTCTTAATTTTTTTAATTTTGATTTGGAAGATATTAGCAACATTGCAAGGTTTAAGTATTAATAGTTTTAATATAGAAATAATTTTTATATTTGGTTTTTTAATATCATTAGCTCACTTAGGAATAGGTGATAGAATTAAATCAATTTATAAATCAATCATTTTTTCTTCCATATTTGTTTTTTGTGATGGTTACTTAATACAAAAATTACCAATTTGGTATAATGTGGGTGTATTTTTAATATTATATTTTTTTACCAATAAAATTAGCAAATATACTTTTATAGGTTTAAAAGAAGAGCACTCTACACAAGTAATTTTATTTGACTTCTTAACTTTATTTGGAATTTTATTTTTCTCTTTTGTAATACTTTTTCCATTTTACATGATGCTAGTTACAAGTTTTAAAACACAAATTGCTTTGTTAGTAAATCCTTTAGATTTTAGTATAAATTTTGGTCAAGATATAAAAGATTTGTTTAAATCTTATTTTGTAATTTTTAAATCTTATAAATTTGGAAAATATATTGTAACTAGTACTATTGTTTCTGTTGGAACTGTTATTATCACTCTTCTTTTTGCAATACCTGCTGCTTATGCAGTTGCAAGATTAAACTTCTTTGGAAAAACATTTTTATCTACATCTATACTTATAATATATATGTTCCCTGCAATCGTTCTTGTTATTCCATTGTATACAATATTTAGTCAATTAGGTTTACGTAATTCAATAGAAGGTTTATTAATTGTGTATACGGCAACAACACTCCCAGTAGCTATTTATATGTTGCAAGGATACTTCAAAAGTATACCAAAAGAATTAGAAGAAGCTGCAATATTGGATAAATTAAGTTGGTTTGGAATAATTACAAAAATTATAATTCCTTTAAGTATTCCAGCTATATCATCTGTTGCTTTGTATGTTTTTATGATTGCTTGGAATGAATTTTTATTCTCTTTGATGTTTTTAGATAATCCTAATTCATTTACATTATCAAGAGCCATCCAATATTTAAGTGGAGACGCAGAAACACCAAGACAATATTTAATGGCAGGTTCTGTTGTTGTTACATTACCGGTATTATTTATATTTGTTTATTTTGAAAAATATCTAGTTAGCGGTTTAACAGCAGGAAGCGTCAAAGGGTAATGAATAAGTTTATTAAAAATGCTCAAAAAATTTTAATTGGAAATAGAAAAAGAGGGTACACTTTACCAACAAATAATAAATTATATCCTGCTCAATGGAACTGGGATTCAGCATTTATTGCATTAGGATATTCTTATTTCAATTTAAATTTTGCATTAAAAGAAATTAAGACACTTTTAGATGGGCAATGGAAAGATGGAATGGTTCCACATATATTATTTCATAATACAAAAACAAATTATTATCCTAATCATACGGCTTGGAATTGTGGAAATAAAGTTCGCTCATCTGGGATAACTCAGCCACCAGTACTTGCAAGTATTTTAAAACAAATAATAGATAAAAACAAAATTTCTCAAAAACAAAAAAAAGAAATTAAAAAATTTATAATTAAAATTAAAAAATCTCATGAATGGTTTTTTAAAAATAGAGATCCAAAAAATACTGGTTTAGTATCAATACTTCATCCGTGGGAAAGCGGTTATGACAATTCTTCACTTTGGGATGGACCAATGAGTAAAGTTGAAATTGAAAAAAATATACAATACAAAAGAGCTGATAATAAAGTTGTTAATCCAGAACATAGACCTTTAAATATTGACTATGATAGGTATGTAACGATTAAAAACGATCTAAGAAAAAAGAAGTATAATCCAAAAAAAATATTCAATACTGCATTGTTCAATGTGGTTGATATTGGATTTAATTCTATATTTCTTAAAGCCAATAAAGATTTAATCATACTTTTAAAAAAATTTAATCTAGATAGCTCAAAAATAATTAATTATGTAAAACTAACTGAGAGAAATATTTTAAGATTTTTTGACAAAAAAAAGGGCACTTTTTTTTCATTTGATTTAAGAAATAAAAAAAAAATATTAGTCCCATCTATAACAAACTACTTAGTGCTTTTTGCTGATATTAATAATCATAAGATAAATGATGTTTTAATCAAAAACTTAAAAAAACATAACGTAAAAGAAAAATATTTCTTTTCTTCAATAAAACCTAGTCACAAAAGCTTTGAGGAAAAACGTTATTGGAGAGGACCTGTATGGGTTAATTGTAATTGGTTTATTTTCAAGGGTCTCATTAATAAGGACGAAAAATATTCAAAAAAAATTAAAAAAAGCACTATTAGATTGGTAGAAAAAAAAGGATTTCACGAATATTACAGTTGCAAAAATGGCAAACCAATGGGTGCAAATAATTTTTCGTGGTCAGCAGCTCTGTATTTGGATTTAAAATTTAATAAAGATTAATCTTTTATTTTATTCCATTCAGACATTCCGCCAGTAATGTTTTTAACATTTTTGACACCCATGTCCTTCATTGTTTTTGTGGCAAGAGTGCCTTGACCGCCTAAACCACAAAAAACTACAAACTCTTTATCTGGATTATTTTTAAAAATATCATTTTCTAAAGGACTTCCCTCTGCTAAATAAAATTCAAGCAATCCTCTGTCCATGTGTATGGCATTTCCTATTGTACCTTTAGAAAAACTATCTTTATCTCTTACATCAATAAATTGAACATTAGGATCATTTAATTTTTTCTTTGCATCTTCAGCAGTAATGTTTTCAATTTCACTTCCTACACTCATAAGTTCATCAAATTTTTTCATTTTAAATCCCTAAATTATTAGTTTTGAAAACCGTATTTTCTTAATCTCACATCACCTGTTCTAGCATGTGCTTCCATTCCTTCGTATCTAGAAATTCTTGCACAAGCAGCACCAACTTCTTTTGTTGCGGCCTTACTCATTCTTTGAAAACTTAATGTCTTAATAAATTTACCAACAAATAAACCCCCTGTGTATCTACCTGCACCTTTTGTTGGCAAAATATGATTTGTGCCTGAGCATTTATCTCCATAAGCAACAGTTGTTTCTTCACCAATGAATAAAGATCCATAATTTTTTAATCTGTCATGGTACCATTGTAAATTTTTAGTCTGGACTTCTAAATGTTCTGGAGCATATTCATCACTAACTTTAGCGATCTCTTCATCAGTGTCACAGAGAATTACTTCACCATAATCTCTCCATGCAGCACCTGAATTTTCTCTTGGAAGATCTGGTAAATCTGCAATTAATTCTGGAACTCTTTCCATTACATAATCTGCAACTTTTTTACTTTTAGTAAACAGCCAAGCTGGAGAATTATATCCGTGTTCTGCTTGTCCAACTAAATCATATGCAACCATTTCAGGATCAGCTGTCTCGTCTGCAATTACTGCAATTTCTGTAGGTCCTGCAAATAAATCTATACCAACTTTTCCAAATAAAATTCTTTTTGCTTCAGCAACAAATTGGTTTCCAGGTCCAACCAAAATATCTGCTGGTGCATTTCCAAATAAACCGTTTGTCATTGCCGCTATAGCTTGCACACCACCCAAATTCATTATTACATCAGCTCCACATAAGTCAGCTGTATAAACAATTGATGGATGTACTCCAACCCCAGGTTTAGGTGAGCTACAAACTAAAATATTTTTAACCCCAGCAACTTTTGCTGTTGTTACACTCATTACAGCTGAGGCTATATGAGCATATCTTCCTGCTGGTACGTAGCAACCAGCTGTATTTACTGGAATAAGTTTTTGTCCAGCAAATAAACCATCAGACAATTCTACCTCAAAGTCTTGGCCATAATTTTTCAATTGTGCTTCTGCAAATTTTCTAACTCTTTCATGAGAAAACTGAATATCATCTTTAGTTTTTTGATCTAAATTTTTTTTTATTTCTTCAATTTTTTCTTTTGAAACAATTACTTCA
>CACKXG010000002.1 GCA_902604035.1 uncultured Pelagibacteraceae bacterium | reverse complement strand
TAATAACTAGATACTGAGAGAACATCTAAGTTATGTTCTGCTAATAAAAATTTTGCTTTTTCTATATTTCTTTTTCTTATACCTAAATTTGAACCTATTCCTAAAAAAACAATTTTAGCTTGATTTTCTAATATATCTTGCCTTTTCACGGTTCCAATCTCTACTTTTTTTTGTTGCTCTTTTATCATATTGCTTTTTCCCTTTTGCAACAGCTAGTTCTATTTTAGCCTTTCCTTTTTTAAAATACATTTTTGTTGGAACTAATGTGAAACCATCTCTTTGCATTTTACCTATCAATTTATTTATTTCTTTTTTATTAAGAAGCAATTTTCTATCATCTGTTGGGTTGTGATTAGAGTAACTGGCTTGCTTGTATGGAGATATATGTGAATTAATTAAAACAATTTCACCTCCCTTTTCAACAGCATAAGACTCAGCGATATTAACTTTTCCCTCTCTTACTGATTTAATCTCTGATCCCTTTAAAACAATTCCAGCTTCAAAAAGATCTTCAAAAAAATAGTTAAAACTAGCTTTTCTATTTAAACAAATGATTTTTAAACCAGGATTGGTTTTTTTGTTCATTAAATTAACTTAGCAGACTGAAGAGCTTTTTTTACAATTTCTTTTGTTGTGTCTGTTACTTTTACAAGTGGTAGTCTTACATTGTCATCACAAAGTCCTAAAAGTTTTGCAGCATATTTTACAGGACTAGGATTGCTCTCAACAAACATTGAGTGATGAATTGGTTGTAATATTTTATCTAATCTTTCTGCTTCTTTCATTTCATTATCGGTGTCTGATTTGGAGAATTTTTGAAAATCTGAACAAAGTTTAGGTGCAATATTAGCTGTTACACTAATAGTACCTACCCCACCACGTTTATTAAATTCAAAAGCATTATCATCATTACCTGTTAATTGAATAAAATCTTTACCTATTTTTTCAAGTGTCTGATCAACTCTATCTAAATCACCTGTTGCATCTTTAACACCAACTATATTTTTTAATTCATATAGTCTAGCCATTGTGTCCACTGACATATCAATCACAGATCTACCAGGAATATTATAAATTATAATTGGAATGCCACACTTGTCATTAATTGCTTTATAATGTTGATACAAGCCTTCTTGAGTTGGTTTATTGTAATAAGGTGTAACTATCAAAGCTCCATTAGCTCCTGCTTTTTCTGCATGTGTGGTTAAAGAAATAGCCTCCTCAGTTGAGTTAGAACCCGTACCAGCAATAACTGGAATTTTTCCATTACTTTCTTTTATACATAAATCTATTACTCTTTGATGCTCATCATGACTTAACGTAGGGGATTCACCTGTTGTACCAGCCGGGACAAGTCCATTGGTACCATTATCGATGTGGAAATGGATTAATTTTATATATGCTTCCTCATCTAGACCATTATTTTTAAATGGTGTAATTAAAGCAACATTTGATCCTTTAAACATAAATACTTATAACATAGTTTAAAGATTCATATACTAAAAGATTATGCTCAAAAAAATATTATTTTTAGGTTTCACCGTATCAATATTAATATTTTCAAATAATCTTTTTGCTGAAATTAATTCAGTTGTACCTTTAAAAAAACCTGTTTTAAGTAAAGAAGAAATTCAAAAGAAAATATCTATAAATATCCTTAAGCCATTAAAGAAGCCTACGAAAACCAAAGAAATTAAAATCGAAGAAGTAATTGTTAAAAAAGAGTTGGTTTTAAAAGAAAAAAAATTAAGTTTTAAAATACCGAAGAAAAAACCAACTATAGCTGGCACTAGCACAGCTAAGAATATTAAGATTTCAAGATATTATAGTAAAAAAGACTTTGGGTTAGCTAAAAAAGCCATTTCAGAAATGCAGAAAAGTAAATGGTCATCTGCACTTAAAATAGCAAAAAAAGCAAAAGATAAATCTATTTATAATTTTATACAATGGAGACATCTTTTAACGTCAGGTAACCAGGCGTCCTTTTACGATTATCAAGTTTTTTTAAATAAAAATTCAGATTATCCTAGAATAAGTAGAGTTAAATATCTTGCTGAGCATAAACTATCCACAGAAAGTGTTTCGCCTAAAAAAATAATAAAATGGTTTGGAGAAAATGATCCATTAAGTGGTTATGGAAAAATGATACTTGGAGAAAGTCATATTTTAATTGGAGACAAAAATAAAGGTACAAGACTGATTAAAGAAGGTTGGGTCACAGCAGATTTATCGAAAAATGAATTAAAATATTTTAGAAAAAAATATAAAAAATTTTTAAATGCAGATGACTATATTAAACGAGCTGATTATTTAGCTTGGAACGGGGATCGTTGGGATTTACGAAGATTAATAAGGTATTTGCCAAAAGATTACGAACTTTTATATAATGCAAGACATCTTTTAATGAGTAAAGGTTATGGGGTTGACCAAGCCATAGCAAATGTTCCTCAAAAATTTAAGAATGATGCTGGGTTAAATTATGATCGATTGAAATGGAGAAGAAAAAAAGGACGTGTAGATTCTTCAACAGAAATCTTATTGAAAATAAGAAATGATAAAGAGTATTTAGTTAGGCCTGACAAATGGTGGAAAGAAAGAGAAATTATCTCAAGAGCATTGCTTTATAAAAAGAAATATGAAATTTCATATAAAATTTCAAGCAATCATGGAATGACTGAAGGATCTGAATATGCAGCTGCTGAATGGATGAGTGGATGGATAGCATTAAGTTTTTTAAATGATCCATTAACTGCTAAAGATCATTTTAAAAATTTTTATGAAAATGTTAGTTATC
Organism: uncultured Pelagibacteraceae bacterium; assembly: GCA_902604035.1. GTDB lineage: Bacteria > Pseudomonadota > Alphaproteobacteria > Pelagibacterales > Pelagibacteraceae > Pelagibacter. The sequence continues at coordinate 66,418 of CACKXG010000002.1, read as the reverse complement.
CAATAAGTTTATCTAGAGGTGCTTATTGGCTTGGAAGAACATATGAAAAAATAGGCGAAAGAGAGCAATCAAATAATTGGTACAGAGAAGCCACAAAATATCTTACTACTTACTATGGTCAGCTAGCTTTTTTGAAATTAAATCCAAATGGAAAATTTGAATTAGAAAAAGATATGGAAATTGATCCAAAATATAGAATTCAATTTTTTAATAAAGAGCTTGTAAAAATTTCTTATCTTCTAGATGAATTAAAGAAAGACAAATATACAAAACATATTTTAAGGCATTTAGCTAACGACAATATAGCTAAAGGTAGTGAGGTTTTGGCTGCAGAATTAGCTACAAGTATAAACAGATATGATTTTGCTATTCAGGTTTCAAAAATTGCTTCTTATCAAAAAAGATTTCATAATAAATACAATTATCCAATAATTAGTACTCCTAAATATATTAATAAAAGAAAAATTCCAGAAAGTGCTTTGATCTTATCTATAATTAGACAAGAAAGTGAATTTGATTTGGAAGCTAATAGTCATGCTGGTGCAAAAGGATTAATGCAATTAATGCCATACACTGCAAAATTAGTTTCAAAACAAGCTAAACTTCCTTATTCAAAATCAAGATTAACCACTGATCCAGAATATAATATTAATTTAGGTTCACATTATATTGCAGGTTTAATTCTACAATATGATGGTGCTTACCCTTTTGCAGTGGCTGCTTATAATGCTGGACCTAACAGAGTTAAATATTGGAAAAAAATAAATAAAGATCCACAAAAAAAACAAGTTGATTATGTTGATTGGGTTGAATTAATAAAATTTAGAGAAACAAGAAATTACGTTCAGCGTGTAATGGAAAATTATAATGTCTATAGATATATTTTGGAACAACGTCCTGTGACCATGAAAAACTTTTTTATAGATCAGCCTCTATTTTAGTGGCGGAAGAGGAGGGATTCGAACCCTCGGTACAAGTTTCCTCGCACGGTCATTTAGCAAACGACTGGTTTCAGCCTCTCACCCACTCTTCCGTATGACATTGTGTATTAAGCGATTGTATTGAAAATTCAATATATATAAAGTAATTATTCAATTATTATGAGAAATAAGTACTCGGTATTTTCGTTAATTAAAAATGCTCTTTCATATCATGAAAATTGGCAAAGAGCGTGGAAAGATCCTGCTCCTAAAAAAGAATACGATGCAGTTATTGTTGGTGGTGGTGGTCATGGATTAGCAACAGCCTACTATTTAGCAAAAAAACACAATATGAATAATATTGCCGTAGTCGAGAAAGGTTGGATTGGTGGAGGAAATACTGGACGAAATACTACAATTATTAGATCAAATTATTTATGGGACGCTAGTGCAGGATTATATGATCATGCATTAAAAATTTGGGAAGGTCTATCTCAAGAACTAAACTACAATGTAATGTTTAGTCAAAGAGGTGTAATGAACCTTGCACATAATTTACAAGATGTTAGAGATTTAAAAAGACGAACACATGCAAATAGACTAAATGGAATTGATGCAGTCTACTTAAGCACTGAAGAAGTTAAAAAATTTTGTCCAATTATAAACACATCACCAGATATTAGATACCCTGTTTTAGGAGGAACTTTACAACGAAGAGCTGGTACAGCAAGACATGATGCTGTTGCTTGGGGATATGCAAGAGGAGCTGATGCAATGGGTGTTGATATTATTCAAAATTGTGAAGTTAAAGGAATTAAAAGAAATGGAGATAGTGTTGAAGGAATAGAAACTACAAAAGGATTTATAAAAACTAAGAAAGTTGGTGTAGTTGCAGCTGGACATTCTAGCGTAATTGCTAATATGGCTGGTCTAAAACTTCCACTTGAAAGTAAACCTTTACAAGCTTTAGTTTCTGAACCTGTAAAACCAATTATTGATACAGTTGTAATGTCTAACGCGGTGCATGCTTATGTTAGTCAATCTGATAAAGGAGAATTGGTTATTGGTGCTGGAACGGATGATTATGTTTCTTATACTCAAAAAGGAAGTCACCAAATAGTTGAAGGAACATTAAATGCAATTTTAGAATTATATCCAATTTTCAGTAGAATGAGAATGTTAAGACAATGGGGGGGAATAGTAGATATTTGTCCTGACGCTAGTCCAATTTTAAGCAAAACTTCAATTAAAGGACTATATTTTAATTGTGGTTGGGGTACTGGAGGATTTAAAGCAACTCCTGGATCTGGAGATTTATTTGCTCATACTATTGCAAACGATGAACCTCACAAACTTAATGCTGCATTTAATTTAAATAGATTTGTAAGCGGTGACCTTGTTGATGAACATGGTGCTGCAGCGGTTGCTCATTAATGTTTTTAATAAACTGTCCATACTGTGGAGAAAGAGATCAGCAAGAATTTAAGGCTGGTGGCGAAGCTCATATCGAAAGACCTAAGCAACCAACAGAATTAAGTGATGATGAGTGGGCAGAATATTTATTTATGAGAAAAAATATTAAAGGTATTCAATTTGAAAGATGGAACCATGCGCATGGTTGTCGTAAGTGGTTTAATATGGTTAGAGATACATCTAATGATGAAATAAAAGCAATTTACAAAATGGGTGAAAAACCACCTGCTCAATAAAATGAATAAAAACCTAAGAGTAAAATCTAGTGAGTATATTGATGAAACTAATAGAATATCCTTTAAATTTAATGGCAAAACTTACCATGGATTTAAAGGCGATACTTTAGCTTCAGCATTACTTGCAAATGACGTTCATTTAGTTGGAAGAAGTTTTAAATATCATAGACCAAGAGGAATTATGACTTCTGGTTCTGAAGAACCAAATGCTATAGTTCAAATAAACCCTAATACTAACAGAACAGAGCCAAATGTTAGAGCAACAGAAGTAGAGATTTACGAGGGCTTAGAGGCATCCAGTCAAAATTGTTGGCCAAGTGTTGATTTTGATATTGGTGGAATAAACAATTTTCTCTCCCCTTTTTTTCCAGCAGGTTTTTATTACAAAACATTTATGTGGCCTGCTAGTTTTTGGGAGAAATATGAATTTTTCATACGACACTCAGCCGGTTTAGGGAAATCACCAACATCAAGTGATCCTGACATTTATGACCACCGAAATATTCACTGTGATGTATTGGTTGTAGGCGCAGGTATATCAGGAATATTAGCAGCAAAAAATGCAGCTAAAAATAATTTTAAAACGTTATTAGTTGATGAAAAAAATGAACTTGGTGGCTCAACTGTTTATGAAAACAATGAATTTAACAAAATTAATAATAAAACTTCTTCTGAATGGTTAAAAAAAGAAATAGAGGAACTTAAAAATATTAAAAATCTTGAAATAAAAACTAGAACAAGTGTAGCTGCTTATCATCAATATAATTATCTTTTGGCTAGAGAAAATCTAACTGATCATTTAGAGGCAAAAGATAAAACAAATAAAATCAGACAAAGACTTCTTAAAATTAGAGCTAAGAAAGTTATTTTAGCTACAGGTGCATTAGAAAGACCTTTGATATTTAATAATAATGATAGACCAGGAATAATGCTTTCATCTGCGATAAAAAAATACAGTGAATTTTATGGTGTTGCGTGTGGTAGTAAAAATGTCTTTTTTACTAATAATGATAGTGCATATGAAAGTGCTATGTCACTATACAACAAGGGTATCAATGTTAAAGCAATAATTGATATTAGAGAGCAATCAGAAAGTAAAATTGTTAAAAAAGTAAAAGAAGCAGGTATTAAAATTTACTGGTCACACTCGATTGTTGATACAACTGGTTATAAAAGACTAAATAGTATTTCAATAATGAAACTATCAAATGATGGTACTTCAGTTACTGGAAGTAAAATTTCTATTTCGTGTGATTGCTTAGGAGTTGCTGGTGGCTGGACACCTGCTGTACATTTATATACACAATCAGGAAGCAAACTTAAATTTGATGAAGAAAAAAAAATTTTCTTACCAAATCAGAATACATCTGAACAAATAAGTGTAGGATCTTGTGGTGGAGATTTTAAAATTGATGAAATCATTAAAAATTTAAATCAAAAACTTAAAGATACTCTAAATATTAATGAAACAGATTTAGATAGTATTAAAGTTGAGATTGATCAGGAAAATTCAAAAAGAAATATTTGGTTACTACCTTCTGATAAACCTTTAGGCAAAACTAAACCATTTGTAGATTATCAAAACGATGCAACGGCTAAAGATATAAAATTAGCATTAAGAGAAGGTTTTAGATCTATTGAGCATGTTAAAAGGTACACGACTACCGGTATGGGAACTGATCAAGGTAAACTAGGAAATATGCATGCATTAGGAATAATTGCAGATACTGCCGGCGTTAAAATGGGAGACTTAGGAACTACTACATTTAGACCTCCTTACACACCTTTAACATTTGGAACTATTGTAGGTCGAAATGTAGGAAAGTTTTTTGATATTTTTAGAAGAACGCCAATTAATGATTGGCATGTTGAAAATAAAGCTGAATTTGAAAATGTTGGTCAATGGAAGAGAGCATGGTACTACCCTATTAACGGAGAAACTATGCATCAAGCAGTTCAAAGAGAAAGTAAAGCTGCTAGAGAAAGCGCTGGTATACTGGATGCCTCTACACTTGGTAAAATTGATATTCAAGGAAGTGATGCTTCTGAATTCTTAAATAGAGTTTATACAAATGCTTGGTCAAAATTAGCTATAGGAAAATGTAGATATGGGCTAATGCTAAATGAGGATGGTATGGTTTATGATGATGGAGTAACAACAAGATTAGGTGAAAATCATTACATTATGACCACAACAACTGGTGGAGCAGCAAATGTTTTGGGTAAACTTGAAGACTATCTACAAACAGAATGGCCTGAACTTGATGTTTACTTAACCTCTGTAACAGATCATTACGCTACAGCGAGTTTATGCGGACCTAATAGTAAAAAAATTCTTAAAAAAATAATTCCTGATTTAGATTTATCAGATGAAAACTTTCCTCATATGTCATTCAAAGAGGCTCATATCGGTAACATCCAATGCAGAATAATGAGAATTAGTTTTACTGGAGAACACAGCTACGAAATCAATGTTCAAGCAAGTTATGGAAAAGATTTATGGGAAAAATGTATGGAGGCAGGTCAAGAGTTTGACATTACACCTTATGGAACTGAAACAATGCACTTATTAAGGGCAGAAAAAGGTTTTATTATTGTTGGTCAAGATACAGATGGAACAATGACCCCTATTGATCTTCAAATGGATTGGATAGTAAGTAAGAAGAAATACGATTTCATAGGTAAAAGATCTCTTTATAGATCTGATACAATGAGAGAAGATAGAAAGCAATTAGTAGGATTGTTAACAGATGATCCAAATATAGTTTTAGAAGAAGGATCACAAATAGTTTCAGAGTTAAATCAAAATCCAGTTGAAATGCTTGGACATGTAACATCAAGTTATTTCAGTCCTAATCTAAACAAATCAATAGCACTTGCAGTCGTTAGAGGTGGAAAAGGTATGATGGGGAAAAAACTTTTTGTACCGATGGAAAATAAAAATATTAATGTCACTGTTGCAAATCCAGTCTTTTATGATGAGAAAAATGAGAGGTTAAATGCTTAACTATAATTCAGTTATTAAACGTGAAATTAATCAAGAAAGTATTTCTGTAAAGGAAATCTCTCCATTAATAAAAATTAATTTGAGAGGTAAAAAAAGAGAATTTTTAACAAATGTTGGTAAAAATCTTAATATGATCTTACCTACAGAAGCAAACACTTCAACAACAAGTGATAAATTAACAGCAATATGGCTAAGTCCAGACGAGTGGATCATAATCTCAAATGAGCTGGCAAGTAAAGACACTAACAAATCCGATCTATATGAAATGTTATTTGATAGTATTTCAAAAACAAATTTAGGTGCAGTTATCAATGTATCAGATCAATTTGTTCAATTAGAACTTAAAGGTGAAAATGTCTATGAAATCTTTTCAGCAGGATCTCCCTTTAATTTTAATGAATTTAAAGAAAAGAAAGGATCAACAACTCAGACAGTTTTAAATTATGTAGATGTGATTCTGCACCATAAAGATGAAAATATTGTAAATCTGTTTGTTAGAAGATCTTTTGCTGAACATCTTTTTTCTTGGATTGAAGACTGTGCTTCAAGATTATAAACTTATTTTTTTCTTCTATAGTCCCATGGCATTTCAAATTTACCTTGCCAAAGGCCTTTTTTTTCATTTTTAGCATTAATTTCGTTTGATATGTATTTTTTTGAGTATTTTCTATAAGCTACTGCATAACCGTTTGAAACGAGCCAAGAATTTAGATTTAAATTTCTTTTATAGCACTCTCCAATAAATCTTTTATATCTGTCAATATCCAAAATTTTACAAGTTATTACTTTGTTATTTATTTTTTTTTGTAATTTTTGAGTTGAAATTTTTCCACATGGATAATCTTTAGTAAAAGTAAAAAAAATTATTGTTAAATATGGTTTTTTACACATTTGCTTGAATTCAGGTGCATCTATTCCATACAATCTTATCTTTTTTGAATTTATTTTTATTGTATCACCATCAATAATTTGAGCATTTCCAGAAATTTCTTTAATCTCTTCAGACCTAACATCGTTATATGTGAGAATAAAAAAAATAGAACAGATTATAATTAAAATTATTGCTTTCCTTTTTGTAAAAAACATATTTAAAAAATGTTAAATATTAGCTAATTTATGTTTAATATAATATTTAACATAAAATAGTAACATCAATGATATCAACCATTGAAAGATAGCCCAAATATAAAAAAAAGTTTTAAAATCTGCATTTAAATACTTTGCAATGTAAAAGGATAAAACTGGCACTATAACATTTCTGGCAATGTTATTAACCATAGCTTTTTCAGATTTTTTTAAAGCCATAAAAAATCCATTTGATAAGAAAAATATTGGATAAGCAGGTAAAATAAATGCAGAAATCTTAAGGTACATCGAGCCATGCATAATTACCTCTGGGTTTGAAGAAAAGAATTTAGGAACAATGTCAGCACTTATAAAAATAACTACACCAGCGATTAACATTATAATTAGACCGTATTTTATTGAAGTAAAATAGGATTGCTCCACTCTATCGTAATATTTTGCACCAATATTTTGCGCTATTATAGAAATTATTGCTGTATTGATTCCTAATATTGGTAACAAAACTACTTGCTCTATTCTTGTGGCAGATCCATACCCTGCTACAGCATATTCACCAAAAATCCCAACATATGTAAAAACAATTGTTGCAGCAATAGAATATCCTAATATGGCAATTGTAATTGGCATTGATTGAAAAAAAATATTTTTTAAGAAAAAAAATTTAGCTTTGAAATTATCTAAAGTTATTTGTTTAATTCTTTGATTATTTAATATTTTTATCAGAATAACCAACAAAGATACAAATTGAGCAATTAAAGTTGCTATCCCAATACCAGTTATTCCTAATGGTGGTATAAATAAAAAACCAAATATAAAAATTGGATTTAAAATAATGTTTAAGAAAAAAGAAAATATTAGAACATTTCTGTAAGTTTTAGTATCTCCTTCTGCGTGTAAGAATGAATTTAATGCTACTACTAAAATAAATAATATCGTACCTAAAAAAATTACATTTATATATTCGAGCCCAAGAATTGTTACTTCTTGAGAGGAATTCATTAATAAGAATATCTTTTCTCCAAAAGCAAATCCTAAAATAGATACAACTACCGATATTATAATCGAATAAATGATTACATTTCCAAAATAACTTAAAACATTTTTTTCGTTTTTTTCTCCAATACTGCTGCCAATCAATGATGTTCCTGCTACGGTAACTCCAATAGATGTCGCAATAATCAAAAAATATATCGGAAAAGACTTGCTCAAAGCAGATAAGGCCTCTGGTGATATTTTTCCTGCATAAAAAGTATCTACAATTGTATAAAGTGTTTGGAATAAGGTTCCTACACTTGCTGGTACAGCAAGTTTTCTTACTAACAACGAAACTTCATCTTTTAATAAATTCATTAATTTAAGATTTGTTAATACTCTTTTTGAAAGATATGTCTTTTTCCTGCTTCTTTAGCAAGATTAATTTGTTTTTGTCTCATTCTAAATCTTGATTTTTGATGATCTGTTAGATTATCGTGACAATTTGGACATGAAACACCCTCTTCATATTTTTTTGATTTTTTATCCTTAGGAGATATAGGTTTTCTACAACCGCTACACATTGAGTAAGAACCAACTTTTAGACCATGTTTTAAACTAATTCTGTTATCAAAAACAAAGCATTCACCTTTCCATAAACTTTTTTTCTTATTTGTTTTTTTAAGATAATTTAAAATTCCACCATTTAACTGATAAATGTTATTAAAACCTTTGTTCTCCAAATATACAGATGCTTTTTCACAACGAATTCCACCTGTACAAAACATAGCTATAGGTTGATTTTTTTTTAATTTTTTTAGATATTTTGGAAAATCTCTAAAGTTATGAACATCTGGATTGATTGCTCCCGTAAATGTTCCAACATCGTACTCGAATGGTTTTCTTGCATCTATAAGAACAGTATCCTTTTCTTTAATCAGCTTATTCCATTTGATTGGATCTACATGGCTATCTTTTTTCTTTATTCTCTTATTTAAAATTAAATTCATAGGAACAACTTCATTTTTAATTTTTACTTTAGGTTTGTGAAATGGTTGGAATGAGCTTTTAGAAAAGTTACTGCTGTTAAATTCTTTAAATTTAAGAGTTTTTTTTAAATTATTAATAGTGAATTTAATGTCTGCAGTTTTACCAGAAATAGTTCCATTTACCCCTTCTTTAGAAATAATTATAGTGCCTCTAATGTTTTTCTTTTTTAAAGTTTCTAATAAAATTTTTTGATTTTTCTTTAGATAAGAAATTTTAATAAATTTATAAAAACCAACTACTTCAAGCATTATAATTTTCTACAAACAGTCATTCCATCTCCAAGAGGAATTATTAATTTTTCGACCCTTGTATCCTTGGAAATGTGAACATTAAATTCTTTAATATTTTTAGTAAATTTATCAGTATTGTTTTCATTAACAACTTCTCCATACCACAAAACATTATCGATTATTATTAGACCATTTTTGTTCAATAATTTTAAAGAACGCTCATAATATTCAATATAATTCATTTTATCAGCATCAATAAAAACTAAATCAAACTTTTCATTTTTAATTTCATCTAAACTTTCTAAAGCAGGTTTAATTAATGTTTTTATTTTATGATCTTGATTAGCTTTTTTAAAAAAATCTATTGCAACTTTATTAGTTTCTTCATTTTTATCTAAAGCAATTATTTTGCCTTCATCAGATAATGCCAAAGCCATAGATAACGTACTTAATCCTGTAAATGTACCTATCTCTAAAATTTTTTTGATATTTGAAATTTTTATAATTAAATGCAGAAATTGACTTTGTGAAATTGAGATTTGCATTCTTTTGATATCCCCAAGAGAAGTGTTGTAATCAATAATTTCTTTTTGGACTGGATGTAAGTCATATCCATGACTTAAAATATACTCCTGGAGTTCTTTAGTTATATTTAGGTCTGAACCCATAAATTCTAAAGTTTTTTCTTTAAAATCTCATTGACTAATTGAGGATTTGCTTTTCCGCCAGAAACTTTCATTACTTGACCTACAAAAAAACCAAATAATTTAACTTTACCTGATTTGTATTCGGTAGCTTTGTCTCTGTTATCATCAATAACCTTATCTATCAGTGCCTCAAGTGCTTTTGGATCGCTTTCTTGTTTTAAACCTTTTTCTTCAACAATTTTCTTAGGATCTTTGTCTCCTTCCATCATTTGTTCAAAAACTGTTTTTGCAATTTTTCCAGAAATTGTTCCGTCTTTAATTAAATTAATCAATTTTGATAAGTTGCCTGCGCTTATAGGGCTTTCTGTTATTTCTAAATTTTTTTCATTTAATGCTGCAAATAATTCCCCTATTATCCAATTTGTTGCAAGTTTTACATCCGATTTCTTAATTACATTTTCAAAGTAATTTGATGTTTCAATATCGGAAACTAAGATGTTTGCTTCGTAAGGTGATAATTTGAATTTTTCTATAAATCTTTTTTTCTTTTCATCTGGTAGCTCTGGAATTTCAGATTTTAAGTTCTCAATAAAATCATCTGAAACTTCTAATGGCAATAAGTCTGGATCTGGAAAATATCTATAATCATGAGCATCTTCTTTTGATCTCATTGATCTAGTCTCATTCTTTTTAGTATCAAAAAGTCTTGTTTCTTGATCAATCGTTTGACCATCCTCAATTAAATCAACTTGTCTATTAGCCTCGTATTCAATTGCCATCTGCATGAACTTAATTGAATTAACATTTTTAATCTCACATCTAGTTCCAAACTCTTTTGAGCCTTTCTTTCTAACAGATACATTAACATCGGCTCTCAAAGATCCTTCCTGCATGTTTCCATCACAGGTTCCTAAATATCTCATTATAGATCTTAATTTTTTAATATATGCATTGACCTCATCTGGAGATCTTAGATCGGGCTTACTTACGATTTCCATCAATGCTACACCTGATCTATTTAAATCTACAAAGGTATTTTTAGGATCTAAATCATGAATGCTTTTACCTGCATCTTGCTCCAAGTGTAATCTTTCTATACCTACCTCTTTTTGACCGTCTGGCATATCAAGTATTACTTTACCCTCACCTACAATTGGATCTTTGAATTGTGAGATTTGATACCCCTGAGGTAAGTCAGCATAAAAATAATTTTTTCTATCAAAGACAGATCTCTTATTGATTTTAGCTTTTAAACCAATTCCTGTTTTGATAGCTTGTTTTACACAATACTCGTTTATAACCGGCAACATTCCTGGAAATGCTGCATCAACTAAACTTACTTGAGTATTTGGCTTAGCTCCAAATTTGGTCGCTGACGTTGAGAATAATTTTGACTCCGATGTAACTTGTGCATGAACTTCTAAACCAATGACAACTTCATATTGATTATCATGTCTATTAATTAGATATTCGGATTTGTTCTTACTCACTTAATCCACCAATCAGTAATATTGTTTTTAAAATTAATTTTTTCTTCCATAGCATATGCAATGTTTAAAATATTTTGTTCATCAAAAGCTTTACCAATTATCTGTAATCCTAATGGATATCCTTTAGCATCATGGCCTGCAGGTATAGAAATTCCAGGTAAACCTGCTAAATTTACAGGTACAGTAAAAATATCATTTAAATACATTGAAACCGGATCATTTGTTTTTTCACCAATTTTAAACGCAGAACTTGGAGTTGATGGGGTTAGAATTGCATCAACTTTTTTATAAGCTTCATCAAAATCATTTTTAATAAGTTTTCTTACCTTTTGAGCTTTAAGATAATAAGCATCATAATATCCTGAGGATAAAACATAAGTTCCAATCATTATTCTTCTTTGAACTTCAGCACCAAATCCTTCAGATCTAGTTTTTTCATACATATCAATAAGATTTTCTCCTTCAGCTCTAAAACCATATTTAACACCATCATATCTAGCCAAATTAGATGAGGCCTCTGCTGGTGCTACTATGTAATAAGTTGGTAGTGCATAATTAGTATGAGGTAGAGATATATCGATAATCTCAGCACCACAATCTTTTGCGTATTCAATACCTTTTTTCCACAGGTCTTCTATTTCTTTAGGCATGCCATCTACTCTATATTCTTTGGGTATTCCTATTTTTTTACCTTTGATATCTTTTGTTAATTCTTTGCTGTACTCGTTTCTTTTAAAATCTATTGAAGTAGAATCTTTTTCATCATAAGTGCTAATAACTTCCTGTAACAATGCACAATCTTTAACATTTTGCGCCATTGGACCAGCTTGATCTAGAGATGATGCAAATGCTACAATTCCGTATCTAGAGCAACTACCATAAGTAGGTTTTAATCCAACAGTTCCAGTAAATGAAGCAGGTTGTCTTATAGATCCACCTGTATCTGTTCCAATAGTTATTGGTGTTAATTGAGCTGCAACAGCAGAAGAAGATCCACCAGAGGATCCTCCTGGAACTAAATTTTTATCAATTGGGTTTTGTACATTACCAAAAAAACTAGTTTCATTAGATGAACCCATTGCAAATTCATCACAATTTAATTTACCCATTAGGATAGCTCCTTCATTCCAAATGTTTTGTGTGACTGTTGACTCGTAAGTTGGAACAAAGTTATTTAAAATCTTACTACCTGCCGTAGTTCTTAAATCTCTTGTACAAAATAAATCTTTTACAGCAATTGGAATACCAGGCAATTTCAGGTCAAGATTAGGTTTTTCGTCAAACTTTTTTGATTTATTTAAAGCATTTGCGTAATCTTCAGTTATATATGTATTTAATTCTTTTGATTTTTCTGATCTTTCAACAAATGCTTTGGTAACTTCACTTGAGGAAAGTTTTTTACTTTTTATATTTTCTGCTAACTCAGATAATGATTGTTTAGTTATATCTGACATTATTCAATTACCTTTGGTACTACAAAATAATCTTCATTTTCCTTAGGAGAATTTTTTATTACTTGATCTCTTAAGTTTTTACTTTTTACTTCATCTGATCTTAGTTTTAGAGTTGTTTCAGCAACAGAAGTTAATGGTTCAACATTGTCAGTTTTTAATTCGTTAAGTTTTTCAATAAAATCGAAAATAGAATTTAAATCTCCTGCAAGTTTCTCTGCTTTTTTCTCATCTACAGAAATTCTTGATAGTTTAGATATGTGCTTTATTGTTTTAAGATCGATGCTCATATGGTATTTAAATATGTCGCAAACTATCACTTAAGTTTAAAATATACAATATGATCACTATTGAAGAATTCAAAAAAAAACAGTCTGAAACCTCTAGATTGATTGGTATAGATCTCGGATCAAAAAGAATCGGTGTATCAATTTGTGATGAAAAACAGTCGATAGCCACACCCTTTAAAACGATCAATAAGACCAATAATAATGATCTAATCGACGAATTAAAAAAAATAATAGAGGAAAACAATATTAAAGGAATTATTATTGGATATCCAATTAACATGGATGGTTCATTGGGTCCTTCTGCTCAATCAGTAAGTGATATATCTAAAAATATAGACCAAAGTGTTGATGTAGATGTTTGCTTATGGGATGAAAGACTTTCAACAGTTGGTGCATTTAATCTATCCAGTCAGCTTGATATTAATGTTTCTAAGCGTGAAAAAAACATAGATCAAAATGCAGCTGCATTTATTCTTCAAGGAGCTATAGATTATTTAAATAATTAATCCTTGCCATTTAGGGGCTTTATAGCTATAGAGTTAATTTTAATGGCAATTAAAACCAATAAAGCTATTAAAATCTCACAAAAACATCTGTTAGGTATCCAAGATTTATCAGTTAATGATATTAATTATATCCTAGATGAGTCGGAAGCTTTCATAAAATTAAACCAGAGTAAAAATAAAAAAATTGATGTGTTAAGAGGCAAAACACAAATAAACTTATTCTTTGAGCCATCAACTAGAACTCAAAGCTCATTTGAACTTGCTGGAAAAAGACTTGGTGCTGACGTCATGTCAATGAATATGGGTAACTCAGCCATTAAAAAAGGTGAAACTTTGATTGATACGGCAATGACATTAAATGCAATGCATCCTGATATAATTGTGATCAGACATCAAGACTCTGGTGCTTGTAATCTATTATCTCAAAAAGTTAATTGCGTAGTTTTAAACGCTGGTGATGGTAGACGTGAGCACCCTACTCAAGCATTATTAGATGCGTTAACAATTAGAAATCGAAAAAAAAAAATTCAGGGATTAAAAATAGCTATATGTGGAGACATACTTCATTCGAGAGTGGCTAGATCAAATATTTATCTTCTTACAATGTTAGGAGCAGAAGTTAATATAGTTGCACCATCCAATCTTATGCCAAAAGAAATTGAAAAGTTTGGTGTTAACACTTTTACTGATATGAAAAAGGGTCTCAAAGATTGTGATATTGTAATGATGCTTAGATTACAAAATGAAAGAATGACTAGTTCATATCTTTCATCGAATAGAGAATACTATGAATATTATGGATTAACACCAGATAAACTTGATCATGCAAACTCAGATGCTTTAATTATGCATCCTGGTCCAATGAATAGAGGAATTGAAATTGATACAAGATTAGCTGATGACATAAACAAAAGTGTAATTAAAGAACAAGTTGAATTAGGTGTTGCTGTAAGGATGGCATGTTTAAAAATATTTTGTGAATAAATGAAAAAACAATACTTTATAAATGCAAACATTATAGATCCTCATAATTCCATAAATGAAAATGGTGGATTAATAATTGGAGAAGACGGAAAGATAGAAGCAATAGGAAAAAAGGTAAATACAAATAATTTACCAACTAGAGAAAAACCTACTGACTTAAAAGGTAAATATATATTTCCTGGTATAGTGGATATGAGAGTTTTTGTAGGCGAGCCAGGATATGAATATAAAGAAAATTTTAGGACTTTAAGTAATGCAGCATTATCTGGAGGAGTAACTTCCGTCGTAACCATGCCTAATACAGATCCAATTATTGATAATGTATCAATTGTAGATTTTTTAAAAAGAAGAGGACGTGATAAGTCTAAAATAAATATATTTCCTTGCGCTTCATTAACTCAAAACACTGATGGCACCAATATGACCGAATTTGGTTTACTGGCTAAAAAAGGAATTATTGCTTTTACTGACGGAGTAAAAACAATTCAAAATACTAGACTTATGTCTAGAATTATGAATTCAGCTAAAGATTTGGGATGTCTTATAATGCAACATGCTGAAGATTACGATTTAGCTAAAAATGGGATGATTAATTCTGGTATTATTGCAACAAAACTAGGCTTATCAAGCATACCAGATATTGCTGAAAGAATTATAATTGAGAGAGATCTTACTCTCTTAGAAAAAACTAAATGTAGATATCACATATCTCAACTATCAGTAGGAAAATCTGTAGATATAATTAAGGAACGTAAACAAAACGTTAAATTTACTTGCGGTGTATCAATAAACAATCTTTCATTAAATGAAAATGATATTGGAGATTTTAGAACATTTTTAAAATTATCACCTCCACTGAGAAGAGAAGAAGATCGAGAAGCTTTAGTTCAAGGATTAAAAGATAAAACTATTGATGTAATTGTTTCTGACCATAAACCTGAAGATGAAGAATCCAAAAGATTAACTTTTGCACAAGCTGCAACTGGTGCATCTGGCATTGAAACATTGTTATCCTTAAGTTTAGAATTATTTCATAATGGATCTGTAAAACTTGAAACTATAATTCAAGCTTTAACCTCTAACCCAGCAAAAATATTAAATATAAATAAGGGAAATCTGTCTATTGGTAATGATGCAGATTTTTGTATAGTAGATATCAATAAACCATGGATTGTAAAAAAAGAAAATTTAATCTCTAAATCTAAAAATACTTCAATTGAAGATAAGAAACTTCAAGGAAAAGTAACCAATACATTTGTAAAAGGTATAGAATTATTTAAAATATAAAAATGGAACTTTTTATAATAGGTATAATCTCATACCTAATGGGATCAATTCCTTTTGGATTAATTTTAACCAAAGTATTTTTAAAAAAAGATATTAGAGAAATTGGTTCTGGTAATATTGGCGCAACAAATGCTTTAAGAACTGGTAATAAGTTAATTGGTTATTCAACACTAATACTTGATGTGTTAAAGGCAGTAATACCTGTTTTATACATTAAAATTAATTTTCCTGATGCAGTATATATATCAGCTTTATGCGCTTTTATAGGTCATGTGTTTCCAGTATGGTTAAAATTTAAAGGTGGCAAAGGTGTAGCGACATATGTTGGGATACTTTTTTCTTTAAATATTATTTTTGGTTTGGTGTTTGGTATTTGTTGGTTAATAATCTTTTTTATTTCTAAATATTCATCTTTATCTTCTTTGATAGGATCACTTTCTATACCGGTTTATATTTTATTTTTTGAGGGTTCAGAAAATGTATTTTTTTACGTAATAATGTTTATTTTAATATTTTTTACCCACAGAGAAAATATTAAACGCTTGAAAAATAAAGAAGAAACTAAGACAAAAATTTATTAATTTGACTATCAAACTCTTTTGAGTAGTTTGTTATTTTATGAATCTAGTCATAGTTGAAAGCCCTGCTAAAGCGAAAACAATTAATAAGTATTTAGGTGATAACTATACCGTTTTAGCAAGCTATGGTCATATTAGAGATCTTCCTTCAAAAAATGGATCAGTTGATCCTGATCAAAATTTTAAAATGGAATGGGAAGTTGATAGCTTTTCAAAAAAATATTTAAAAGAAATTACTGATGCTGCGAAAGATTCTTCAAAAATAATTCTTGCTACTGACCCAGATCGTGAGGGTGAGGCAATAGCATGGCATGTAAAAGAGTATTTAAATGAAAAAAAACTTTTAAAGGATAAAGAAATTGAACGTGTGGTATTTAACGAAATAACAAAAAAAGCTGTCACACATGGTATTGAAAATCCAAGACAGATAGAGCCCTTATTAGTCGATGCTTACATGGCTAGAAGAGCACTAGATTATTTGGTAGGATTTAATATTTCGCCAATACTTTGGACTAAACTACCTGGTTCAAAATCTGCAGGTAGAGTTCAATCTGTTGCATTGAAATTGATCACTGAAAGAGAGCATGAAATTGAATTATTCAAGCCTGAAGAATTTTGGACATTAAGTATTAATTTTCAGGATAAAAACAAAAGTAACATTACAGCAAGTATTTCTCAACTTGATGGAGAAAAAATTGAAAAATTTTTCTTTAAAAATAAAGAAGAAATTGAAAAGGCAATTGATAATATTAGGAACAAAAAATTTAACATAACTGATATTTCCTCAAAAGTTGTTAGCAGAAATCCCTCAGGACCCTTTACTACTTCAACACTTCAGCAGGTTGCCTCTAGTAGATTAGGTTTTGGAGCATCAAGAACAATGCAAATAGCACAAAAACTTTATCAAGGAATAGAAATTGAAGGAGATACAGTTGGGTTAATTACATATATGAGAACGGATGGAACTAATTTGTCAGCTGATGCTGTCACTGATTTTAGAAATTTTATTAAAAAAGAATATGGTAACGAATACTTGCCAGAAAACCCAAATAATTACTCAGGAAAAAAAGCAAAAAATGCTCAAGAAGCCCATGAAGCAATAAGACCAACTGATATTAATAGAAATCCAGACTCTATTAAAAAGTATTTAAGTTCTGACCAGCAAAAATTATATTCTTTAATTTGGTCTAGAGCTCTATCGTCTCAAATGGAAACAGCAAAATTTGACAGAAATACAATAACAATTGAGTCTGAAGACGGTAAAACTATATGTAAATCAAGCGGATCGGTTTTGAAATTTGATGGATTTTTAAAAGTTTATTCAAGTCAAAGTAAAGATGATGATGAGCAAATTTTACCTGAGATGTCAAAAGGACCAATTAATATAGAAGCTCTTATTGATGAACAACATTTTACCCAACCTCCCCCACGTTACTCTGAGGCGAGTTTGGTTAAAAAATTGGAAGAGTTAGGAATTGGAAGACCTTCAACTTATGCAAGTATCATTTCAACAATAGCAAATAGAGGTTATGCTGAAATAGTTAACAAAAGATTTTTTCCAACTGATAGAGGTAAATTAATTTCTGCGTTTTTAGAAAAACTATTTTCAAAGTATGTAGATTATAACTTTACAGCTGGACTAGAGGATCAGCTAGATGAAATAACTTCTGGAAAAGAAAGTTGGTTAAAAGTCTTAGAAATGTTTTGGAAAGATTTTAATAGTAATGTTTCAGAGGTAAAAGAAAAAAGAACTAGAGAAGTTTTAGATCTTTTAAATGAAAGTTTGGGAGCATTGATATTTGACACTGATAAAGAAGGAAAGATAGTTAGAAAATGTCAGTTATGTGACACAGGTTCCCTTAGTTTGAAAAATAGTTTTAGAGGAGGTGCCTTTATTGGATGCTCAAACTATCCTGAATGTAAATTTACAAGACCACTATCAAAAGCTAAAGCGGCTGCTCAATCACAACTTGCTGAACCAAAATTTCTTGGAAAACACGAAAATGGAAATGATATTTTTCTAAAAAATGGAAGATTTGGTCCTTATCTTCAGTATGAGAAAGTTCTTGAAGAAAATATTGAGGAAGAAAAACCTAAAAAGAGAAAAAAAACAAAAAAAAAGAAACCTGAAGTAAATGAGCTATTGAAAAATGTATCAATTCCCAAAGGTATTGAATTAGAAAGTATAGATTTAGATAAAGCAAAATTTTTATGTTCGCTTCCTAAATCATTAGGCATTAATCCAGAAAATCAAAAAGAAATCACTTTGAACACTGGTAGATTTGGACCATATTTAAAATGTGAAAATAAATCAGCTAGAATAGAAAATGTCGAAGAAATTTTTTCTATAGGATTAAATCGAGCAATTACACTCATAGCTGAAGCAAAACCTGGGAGGATGTCTTCTTCAATTATAAAAGATTTAGGGGAGCATCCTGAAGATAAAAAGCCAGTCCGAATCATGAAAGGTCAATATGGACCATACATTAAATACAAATCTCTAAATGCAACAATCCCAGAGGAAAAAGACCCTGTAGAGCTAACAATGGAGGAGGCACTTATACTAATTGAGAAAAGAAGAGAATACGATAAAAATAAAAAATCCAAAAAAAAGAAAAAATGAAAATAATTAAAATTATAATTTCTGTTTTATTCATTTCTTTATTTAGCTTAACATTTTCATCTGCTGAGGATTGTTCAAAATATGAAAAGTTAAGTAAAGAGTATGCAAAATGTACATCTGATAAATTAAAGAAAGAAACCTCACAAAAAGCAGAGGAAATAAAATCTAAAACAGCAAAAA
The DNA here is from genome assembly GCA_902604035.1 of uncultured Pelagibacteraceae bacterium. GTDB lineage: Bacteria > Pseudomonadota > Alphaproteobacteria > Pelagibacterales > Pelagibacteraceae > Pelagibacter. Next base: position 47,408 of record CACKXG010000002.1, on the reverse strand, counting down.
AAATTGAGGAAGGTAAAAAAAGATTAAAGAATTTTAATTTAAAAGATAAACTAAAAAAATTTAAGAATAGTAAAACTCATAAAGAATTTACTGAAAAATAAAATGGATTTTGAAAATAAAATTAAAGAATTAAAGATTAATCTTCCTGAGGCAAAACCACCTGTTGGTTCTTATGTTGCAACAAAAGTTGTCGGTAATTTACTTTATATTTCAGGACAAATTTCTATTTCAAAAAATGGTGAATTAATAAAAGGAAAAGTTGGAAAAGATCTATCTGTAGATGATGGTTACAAAGCAGCTGAAAGATGTGGTTTAAGTATTATATCTCAAGCAAAAGTAGCTTGTAATGGAGATCTTTCTAAAATTAAATCTTGTGTAAAGTTAACAGGTTTTGTCAATTCAACTGATAGCTTTACAGATCAACCAAAAGTAATTAATGGAGCTTCTGATTTAATTGCTTCTGTTTTTGGTAAAGCAGGAATGCACACTAGAGCAGCAGTAAGTACAAATAGCTTGCCACTTGGTGTGTCTGTTGAAGTTGATGCAATTTTTGAGTTAAATTGAATTATCTTCCAATACCAAAATATTTAAAACCTAGTTTTTTAATTTTATTAGGTGAATAAATATTTCTCATATCATAAATAATAAGTTTTTTATTTTTTGAAAATTTTTTGAAATTAATTGATTTAAAATCATTCCATTCTGTATGTATAATTGCGATATCTGATCCTTTGATAGATTCTTGTATTGAATTAGAAAATTCAACATTTTTTAGTTTTTTAAATTCTTTTTTTGATCCTGTAGGATCATAATATTTAATTTTCGCACCTTTTTTGGATAAAAATGGAATTAATTTTAGGCTAGACGAGTCTCTCATATCGTCAGTATTTGCTTTAAAAGTTACACCTAAAAAGGATACAACTTTATTTTTAATTTTATTATTTAAAATTAAACTAACTCTTTTGGATAATAAATCAGATCTTAAATCATTGGATCTGATAACGCTTTTTACCACTGATAAATTAGTTTTGAATTTATCAGCAGTTGAAACTAAAGCTTTGGTATCTTTTGGAAAACATGACCCACCGTATGCAGGCCCAGCTCTTAAAAATCTGCTACCAATTCTTTTATCTAGGCCAATTCCTATTGAGATATCCTCAATATCTATACCGGTTTTTTCACATAAATTTGATATTTCATTTATAAAAGTAATCTTTGTTGCTAAAAAGGCATTTGAAGCATATTTAATTAATTCTGCTGCTCTTCTTTTTGTAGAAAGAAATTTTGCACCTTTTGATATTAGTGGTGAATATAAACTTTTTAATATTCTCTGGGATTTACTATCATTTGATCCAACTACAACTCTATCTGGATAGATAAAATCTCTAATAGCCTCACCTTCTCTTAAAAATTCAGGATTAGATACTACTGAAAAAAATTTTTTATTTACTTTTTTAGATATAATTTTTTCAATCTCATCACCCGTTGTCACGGGCACAGTCGATTTATTGACTATAATTTTAAATTTTTTAATAGATTTAGATATTTCTTTTGCAGCAGCATATACTTGGCTTAAATCAGCACTATTACTTTTTTTTTTGGTTGGTGTTCCTACACATATAAAAACAATATCTGATTTTTTCACCGACTCTTTTAGGTTTGTAGAAAAATTCAGTCTTTTATTTTTATAATTTTTTAAAACTAACTCTTCTAAACCAGGTTCATAAATAGGAACAATACCCTTTTTTAAATTGTTAATTTTTTTTAAATCTTTATCAACACATATGACATCATTACCTAAATCAGAAAAACAAACACCACTAACTAAACCAACATAGCCAGTGCCAATCATACATAATTTCATATTTTTCCTATTTCTTTCGAGGAGTTGATGTAGCCTCTCATTGTTCCACAATCAAGATATTTACCTTTAAAATTATGAGCTATAAATTTTTCTTTATCATTTATTAATAGTTGAATTGCGTCAGTAACATGTATCTCTTTACCTTTAGCAGGTTTAAGAGATTTAATTTTTTTAAAAATTGTACGCGGTAATATATATCTTCCAATAACAGCATTGTTAGATGGTGCCTTTTTTACTGATGGCTTTTCAACAACACCATCAATAACATAATTTCTTTTATCTAATTTTTTATTAATTTTATATATCCCCCATCTTGAAACATTGTTTTTTTTTACTTTCATAGATGCCATAACTGAAGCTTGATATTTTTTATGAACTTTAATCATTGACTTAGAACAATTTTTTTTAATTATTAAATCATCAGGTAACAGCATTAAAAAATATTTATTTTTAATATATTTTTGAGTTTTAAGAACGGCATCACCTGTTCCCTTTGGAATATTTTGAAACACAAACTTAATTTTATTTTTATATTTTAGTATATTTTTATATTCATTAATTATACTGGAATCTTTCTTTTTTTTTATAATATTTTTGTAAAACTGATCACTATAAAAATATTTTTTTATCATTAATTTTTTAGTTGAGATGATAAATATAATCTCTTTAACACCTGCTTCGATACATTCATTAAGAATATATTCAATTCCAGGTCTTCCATTAATAGGTAAAAGCTCTTTAGCAAAAACACTTGTTAAAGGTAGTAACCGAGTTCCAAGTCCAGCTAAAGGAATAATTGCTTGTTTAATCATTTAAATGTTTTACTTATTAAATATTTTTATACAAATGAAAATTTTATTAAACAATACGACATTATTTGAATCATTAAGGCCATTTAATGACCTGGGTTTTGTTCCTACTATGGGTGGAATACATAAAGGTCATTTATCACTAATAAATAAATCAAATAAACTTTGTAAAAAAACAATTGTAAGTATTTTTGTTAATCCAAAACAATTTAATAATAAAAAAGATTTAAAATCCTATCCACAAAATATCAAGAAAGATTTAAAAATTCTTAAAAAAAGCAAAAAAGTTGATTTTGTTTATATACCTAAATTTAAAGACATATACAAAGATAAAAAAAAATCAAAAATTACATTGCAAAAAAAAGATAAAATTTTGTGTGCTAAATTTAGAAAAGGTCATTTTGAAGGTGTTTTAGATGTAATGAATAAACTAACTAAAATTGTAAAACCCAAGAAGATATTTATGGGAGAAAAAGATTTTCAACAACTATATTTGGTAAAAAAAGAATTGGAAAAAAAATATAAAACTAAGGTTATTCCTTGCAAAACAATTCGAGATAAGGATAATGTAGCTCTCTCATCAAGAAATCTTCTTTTAAATAAATCTAATTTAACCATCGCAGCAAAGATTTATGAAACACTAGTAGATATTAAAAAAAATACTAAAAATAAAAAAAATATTCCAAGCTTTTTAAATCTTAAAAAAAAAGAGTTAAAAAATAATTATAAAATTAAAATTGATTATTTAGAGCTAAGAAACATAAAAAACCTAAAACTTTCAAATACAAAAAATAATTCAAGATTGTTTATTGCTTATTATTTAAAAAACGTCAGATTAATAGATAACCTATAATTTTATAAAAAATATGCTCCAACACCTAAAAAAGAAACAAAACCTATTACGTCAGTAATTGTTGTCACAAAAACACTTGAAGCAATTGCTGGGTCGATATTCATTTTTTTTAAAGTAAAAGGAACTAGTATGCCAAATAATCCAGCTATTATCATTGTTAGTACCATTGATATTGCTATTATCAGTGAAAGGATGCTGTCTTGAAACCATATCTGTACAATTAAAGCACTTATTGCTGCAAATATAATCCCATTTAAAATACCAATAGAAAATTCTTTAAATACATTAGATGAGAAATTATTTTGAGTTAAATCATTTGTAGCTATAGTTCTTACTGTAACTGCAAGTGTTTGCATTCCAGCATTACCTCCCATTGAAGCTACAATAGGCATTAAGAAAGCTAATACTACCATTTGTTCAATGGTTGCTCCAAATAAACTAATACACCATGTTGCTAGAAAGGCAGTAAATAAATTAAGTAAAAGCCAATTGAATCTTCTCTTTGTTTTTTTTACAACTCCATCAGTAATTTCTTCATCTCCTACCCCTGCTAATCTTAAAGCATCTTCCTCAGCTTCTTCTTTCAAGACTGTTAAAACATCATCGTTCATAATCATACCAACTAATTTATTGTTTTTGTCTACAACAGCGGCTGAATTCAAATTGTAATTTTCAAATAAGTTAGCAACTTCCTCTTTATCCATTTCAACAGGAATTAATAATTGCGATTCTGACATAATTGTTGCCATTTTAGTATCTCGAGGTGTTGTTAAAACTCTAGATGAAGGAACAGTTCCTATTGGTTTGAAATCTTCATTAACAATAAAAATTTCTAAAAACTCTTCTGGTAAATCTTTGTTTTCTCTTAAATAGTCAATTGTTTGACCTACAGACCAATTACTTGGTATAGCTGTAAATTCACGCTGCATAAGTCTAGCAGCAGTATCCTCTGGATAGCTTAAGCTTTCTAGTAGAGCAAATCTATCTTTAGGAGGTAAAGAGCTAAGGATTGCATTTTTATCCTCTTCAGGAACATTTTCCAATATAGATATAGCATCGTCTGACTCTAAACCTTTAAGAATACTTACTATAGATTCTGAAGATAAATAGGTAATAATTTCTGATTGAATAGACTCGTTTAATTCAACAAAAACCTCCGGATCAATATTGAAATTATTTAGTTTAATTAAGCTTTCTCTATCCCCTTCGCTTAAGTGTTCGATAATATCTGCAGCATCAGCAGGGTGCATTTCGTTAAATGAATTGGTAATAAATTGAGCATCATTGTTAGCTATTTTGCTAGTAACAACTCTTATATATTCTTTATTAAACTCAAAATTTACTTTTTTATCTTTAGTTTTTTTAGTTAAAGACATAAATCTACCTATAATTTAGATTTGCACTATTAATACATAATAAAGATAATACAAATTATAAATGAACATAGAGATCAAAAAGTCAATAAAACCAGTAAATTATTTTGATGCTATTAATATACTAGAGTCAAGATTAAAGGATTTATATGAAAATAATGAACAAGAATTAATTTGGACTTTAGAGCATAATGAAGTTTTTACAGCAGGAACTTCTTATAAAGAGAATGAGATTATTGATAAATCCATTAAAATATTAGAAACGAATAGAGGTGGTAAAATTACTTACCATGGACCAGGTCAATTAATTTGTTATTTTGTTTTAGATTTGAGAAAAAAAAAAGATATCAGAAAATTTATAACAACTATTGAAAAAACAATAATTCAAACTTTAAAATTTTATAAAATAGAAACTTTTCCAGATAAAGATAATATCGGTATATGGCATAAATATAATAATGAAGTTAAAAAAATTGCTGCAATAGGTATCAGAGTTAGCAAATGGATTGCCTATCATGGTTTTGCAATAAATATAAATAATGATCTAGAAAATTATAAAAAAATTATACCATGTGGTATTTCAGATAAAGGAGTAACTAATTTAAAAAATATTTTAGATCAGGATTACTCAAATCTAAGTGATATATTAATTAAAAATTTTATTTCAAATTTGAAAATCTAAGTCTTTTAGATTTTAAAAGTTTTTTAAAATAATCAGGTAACAATGCTGAATAAGTATGTTTTATGTCATTAATTTTAAATTTAATTTGATATGAATGTAACATTAAATTTTTATTAATTCCTTTATTGGAATTTGATAATTTATATTTTGTATCTCCAAATATAGGATTTCCAATTGCATATAATTGTTTTCTTAACTGATGTTTTCGTCCAGTAATAGGTTTTAATTCTAATAAACTTGCTTCAGAATTTTTATCAATAACTGTAAAAATTGTTTTTGCTTTTTCAATTATTTTTTTATCGCCGTCATACCTAATTAAATCATCATCCCATACACCTGATTTTTTATTAATTTCGCCTTGGCAAATCGCTAAATATGTTTTGTGCACTTTTCTCAGTCTAAATAAAGAAGTAAGCAATTGAGCGCTCTCTCTATTTTTGGCTATTATAAAAACTCCAGAAGTATCTTTATCTAATCTATGAACAGAATATGGTTTTGTTCCTTCAAAAATTTCACTTTTAGCAAAAATATCAACTAGATTTTTTTTTGATTTAGTTCCACCTTGTACTGATATACCTGATGCTTTATTTAAAACTACAAAATTATCATTATTGTCAATAATTTGATCTTCATTTGATTTTATAATTTCTTTTGATGGTAAAAACTTAATTTTTTTTTGTTGAATTGTTTCTTTAAATTCAATGTTAAATATATTTATTTCATCTTTAGTTTTTACTTTGAATGAGCTTTTAACTTTTTTTCTATTGAGTTTTATTTTTCCTGTTCTTAAGTATTTTTCAACAAGGCCTTGTGGAATTTTACCAATTTTTAATCTTAACCATCTGTCCAAACGCATATCATTACACGTTGAATCAACGATGTAAGATTTCTTCATGATTTAAGATTTAAGCTGTAGCTTGTTTTTTCTCTTCGGTTTTAGGAGACTCTTTAGTTGTGTCTTTTTTTGGTTTATCAACTCTCTTTGCTTCAACGTCTCTATCAACAAACTCGATTATTGCCATTGGAGCATTATCTCCATATCTAAATCCAGCTTTAATTATTCTTGTGTAACCACCTTTTCTATCTTGATATCTTTTAGAAAGTGTTTTTTTAACTTTGTTAGCTGATTTAATGTCTTGAAGTTTAGAAACTAACATTTTAGTTGTCTGCAGAGTTTCTTTTTTACCTAATGTTATTATTTTATCCGCTTGAGGTTTTAAAAATTTTGCTTTTGGCAAAGTAGTTTTAATCTGCTCATACTTAATTAAAGAATTAAGCATATTCTTAAGTAGAGCTTTTCTGTGCTCCGAAGTTCTGTTTAACTTCTTATTTGCCAAACCATGTCTCATTAAATTGCTTCCTCCAATTTCTTAGACATTTCTGCAATGTTGTCTGGTGGCCAGTTAGGAATTTCCATTCCTAAATATAGTGACATACCTGTTAAAACTTCTTTAATTTCATTTAATGATTTTCTTCCAAAATTAGGTGTTCTTAACATTTCGCCCTCTGATTTTTGAACTAGGTCACCGATATAAATAATATTATCATTTTTTAAGCAGTTCATTGATCTAACTGATAACTCTAACTCATCTACTTTTCTTAGTAAGTTTTTGTTAAATTCAGGTTCAGTAGAAACTTCTTTTACAGGAGCTTCAACTGGCTCATCGAAGTTTACAAACATTTTAAGTTGATCTTGGAAAATTCTAGCTGAATAAGCTACAGCATCTTCAGCAGAAATTGATCCATTAGTTTCAACTTCCATTATTAGTTTATCATAATCTAATGCTTTACCTTCTCTAGCAGTGCTTACTGAATATGAAACTTTTTTAACTGGACTATAAAGTGAGTCTATAGCAATAAGGCCTAATGGTGGCTCTTCAGGTTTATTTAGCTCTGCAGGAACGTATCCTTTACCTGTATTAACATTCATCTCCATATGAAAAGTAGTATTTTCATCTAGATTACAAATAACTAAATCAGGATTTAAAATCTCAACATCTGCAACAGGGGCTATATCTGAAGCTTTAATTTCTCCAGGTCCTTTTGCGTCTAGAATTAATTTTTTTGTACCCTCAGAATTACTTTTTAATGCTAAAGATTTTACGTTTAAAACTATATCAGTTACGTCTTCTCTAACACCTTTTATTGAAGTGAATTCATGTAAAACACCATCAATTTGAATTGATGTTACAGCAGCTCCTCTTATAGATGATAACAAAATCCTTCTTAAAGAATTTCCTAAAGTTAATCCATAACCTTTTTCTAAAGGCTCAGCTACAATTTTTGCATGAGTTAAGTCATCGCTTATTTGAACATCTAATTTAGATGGCTTAATTAATGACTTCCAATTTTTTACATTAACGTTTTCGACTTCCATTAAACTCTCCTTTTCTTTGGTGGTCTAGTTCCATTATGAGGCATAGGCGTAGTGTCTTTGATTGACAAAATCTTAAATCCTCTAGCTTGCAATGCTCTTAAGGCTGTTTCTCTTCCTGATCCAGGTCCTTTAACTTCAACGGACAAAGTCTTCATTCCATACTCAAGAGCTTTCGAAGCTGCAGCGTCAGCTGCTATCTGAGCAGCGTAAGGAGTTGATTTTCTTGATCCCTTAAATCCTTTTTGTCCAGCAGATGCCCAAGAAATTACATTTCCATTTGTATCAGCAATAGAGATGATAGTATTATTAAATGTTGATTGCACATAAGCAATTCCATTTAAAATATTTTTCTTAACTTTCTTTTTTTTTGAATAAGAACTTTTTACACTTTTCTTAGTAGATTTTTCTACTTTCTGATCTTTATTTTCAACCTTATCAGTTTTAGCCATAACTATTTTTTAGTTGGTGTTAATTTTTTTCCAGCAATAGCGATTGCTTTTCCTTTTCTTGTCCTAGCATTACATCTAGTTCTTTGTCCTCTAACAGGTAATTTTTTTCTATGTCTTGATCCTCTGTAACAAGCTAGATCAATTAATCTTTTAATACTTAATGAATAATCTCTCCTTAAATCACCTTCTACTTTAAAGTTTTGATCGATGTACTCTCTAATTTTTAAAATCTCTTCATCTGTTAATTCATTTACCCTTTTAGCTCTTGGGATTTCTAAAGATGAACAAATTTGTTGAGAGAATTTATCACCAATTCCATAAATATAAGTTAAACCTATATGAACAAGTTTATTCTGTGGAATGTTTATACCTGCGATACGAGCCATAATTTTCGTGATAAATTGTGCACTTTTATATAAGAAGATTAATCAAAGTCAACGTCTTATACATTGAGAAAAGCGTCTATTTTCCTTGTTATTTGTTCAATTTCTAAGCTTCCATCAATCTCTTTAAATTTTGGATTCTCAGAGTAGAAATTTAGAACTGGTTGGGTTGTTTCCATGTATTTCTCATACCTTGAAATTATCGTGTGAGTGTCATCATCAGACCTATTTTCTATAATTTTTCTCTTTTCAAGCCTTTTGACAATTGTTTCTTTATCTACGTTTAGAAATAAAATTAAATCTATGCTCTGATTTGAATTTTTTAGTAACACTTCTAAGTTTTTAGCCTGACTTAATGATCGAGGATATCCATCAAAGATTAATTTATTTTTTTTTTGGGGATCAGATATTAAATTTTCTATAAGTTTATTAACAATTTCATCACTTATAAATTTTCCATTCTCCATGTCATTAGCTATTGCTTTACCTATGTCTGAATTTTTTCTGATTTCTTCTCTTAAAAGATCACCTGTTGAAATTTGAAAAGCATTTAATTTGTTTACAAGATATTTAGACTGAGTACCTTTTCCAGCACCAGGCGGTCCAAATAAAATTATATTCACTTACTTACCAAATTTTGTTTTTTTAATCAGTTGTTCGTATTGTGAACTCATTAATCTTGTTTGTATTTGTGTTACAGTATCGATAGCTACTACAACAACGATTAATATAGATGCACCGCCTAAATAAAAAGGTATTGGATAGTTTGCAATTAAAAACTCTGGCATCAAACAAACTAGAGTTAAATATAGAGCACCGATCGTAGTTAGTTTTGTTAAAATATTTTCAATATACAGCGCAGTACTTTCACCTGGTCTAATTCCAGGTACAAATCCTCCATACTTTCTCAAATTCTCAGCAGTTTCTATTGGATTAAATGTTATAGAAGTATAAAAAAAAGTGAAAAATATTATTCCTGATGCATATAGCAACATATAAAGAGGTTGCCCTTGAGTAAAATACGAGCTCAAGTTTAAAAATGTTTCATTGTTAGAAAATGAAAAATTTGAAAAAGTTACTGGCAGTAATAGCAGTGCAGAAGCAAAAATTGCAGGAATTACTCCGGCCTGATTTATTTTTAAAGGTAAATGTGATGACTCTCCTCCATACATTTTATTACCCATTTGTCTTTTAGGATAATTAACAAGAATTTTTCTTAATGCTCTTTCCATAAAAACTACAAAAAGAATTGTAACTATTAATAGAACAAATATAGCTAAGATCATAAATGTTGAAACCGCACCCGTTCTACCTAATTCAAAAGTTGTAACCAAAGCTCTTGGAATTTCTGCTACAATACCAGCAAAAATTATTAATGATATACCGTTACCAATACCTCTTTGGGTGATTTGTTCTCCCAACCACATTAAAAATATTGTTCCTGCAACAATGGTTGTAACAGTAGTTATTTTAAAGAAAGCCCCTGGATTAATTACCAAGTCAGCCGATGACTCTAAACCAACAGATAAACCATATCCTTGAACTGTTGCAAGCAATACTGTTCCATATCTAGTAATTTGTGTAATTTTAGCTCTGCCTGTCTCACCTTGAGCTTTTAGATTTTTAAAATAGTCAGAAACTCCTGTTAAAAGCTGAACTATAATTGCTGAAGAAATGTAAGGCATTATACCTAATGCAAATATTGCCATTCTACTTACTGCACCTCCGGCAAAAACGTTAAACATACCTAACAATCCTTTTTGATTACCTTCCATCATTATTTTCAATTGTTCTGGGTCTATACCTGGTAAAGGAACAAAAGTTCCAAATCTATAAACGGCTAAAATTAAAATAGTAAATATAATTCTATTTCTTAAATCATTTGTTGATGATGATGCACTCATATAAACAAACTATTTTTTTAATTGAATAGATCCACCAATTTTTTCTAGTTTTTCTATTGCTGATTTAGAGGCTAGGTCAGCTTCGATGTTAATTTTATCTTTTACTTCTCCAGAACCTAAAATTTTTAATTTTTTTGAGTTTTTATTTATTAATTTAAGCTTTTTTAACAGTTCTGAGTTTAATACTTCATTTGGATTAATATTTTTTTTGTCTATGTAAGATTGAATTTTATCTAGATTTAAAATTGCAATACTCTCTTTCGATATTGGGTTAAAACCTCTTTTTGGAAGTCTTCTGTATAAAGGCATTTGACCACCTTCAAAACTTTTTATAGCTACACCAGATCTAGATTTTTGACCTTTAACACCTCTACCTGATGTTTTTCCTTTACCCGAACCAATTCCTCTTCCAACTCTTATTTTAGATTTATTGATTTTTTCTCTATTATTTAAAGTAATCATTATCCTCTTTTTTCGATTATTTCAGAAATTTTTTTATTTCTAATTGCCGATATTTGTTTTGGTGAGCTTTGTTTCATTAATGCTTTCATTGTAGCTCTAATAACATTATGCGCATTAGAAGTTCCCATAGATTTTGCAACAATATCTTTTACGCCTAAAACTTCACATACTGCCCTAACTGGACCACCTGCAATAATACCTGTTCCCTTGGAAGCTGCTCTTAGCACTATTCTACCCGAGCCATCTTTAGCCTTAACGTCATGATGTATTGTTCTGCCTTCTCTTAATGGTATATGAGTAAGTTTTCTTCTAGCCATCTCATTCGCTTTTTTTATAGCATCAGGTACTTGTTTTGCTTTTGCGTGAGCTATACCGATTTTACCTGCTTGATTTCCAACAACTACGAGCGCTGAAAATCCAAATCTTCTTCCACCCTTAACAACTTTAGTAATACGATTTATGTGAACTAATTTTTCTAATATATCGTCGGTTTTTTTATCTTTTATATTTTCCATAATTAAAATTCCATCCCGTTTTCTCTTAGAGTTTCTGCAAAAACTTTAATTCTACCGTGATATTTATAAGAACCTCTATCAAAGTAAATTTTAGTAATTTTTTTCTCTTGAGCTTTTTTAGCTAATTTTTGAGCAACCAATTTAGATAGCTCAGTTTTATTAACTTTGTCTGCTGATCTAAGGTCTTTTTCTATAGATGAAGCTGATAACAAGGTTACTTTTTTTGTATCATCAATTATTTGAGCTGAAATATTTTTTGATGATCTAGAGATACTTAATCTAAATCTATCTTTTGGAGCAACTTTTTTAACTTTATTACTAACTCTAAATCTTTTTCTTATACTAGTGTTTAATTTCATTACTTTTTCTTACCCTCTTTTTTAAGAACATACTGTCCTTTTTCTCGAACACCTTTTCCTTTATATGGCTCGATTTTTCTTAATGTTTTGATTTTAGAAGCAACTTCACCAACTAGTTGCTTGTCAGAGCCTGTAATTTTTAATGTTGTTTGTTTTTCTACGGCAATTTTAATGCCTTCTGGTATGTCAAAATTGATATCATGACTATAACCCAATTGTAAGTTTAACTGATTTCCTTTTAACGCTGCTCTATAACCAACACCAACTAATTCTAAGGTTTTTTCATAACCTGTGCTGGATCCAATAACAGCATTATTGATTAAACTTCTATTCATTCCCCAAAGTCTTTTTGAGTTTTGATCTACTTTTTTTGGTTTAATAGAAATTTCTTTACCCTCAATTATATCTAAATTAAACATATCTAGATCAACATTGATTGATTTTTTCCCTAGAGGTCCTTCTATATTTATAATATTTCCAGCTAAAGCAACTTTTACTTTTTCAGGGATTGATATGTTAATTTTTCCTATTTTAGACATTAAAATACCTTACAAATTATTTCGCCACCAACTTTTTGTTTTCTTGCATCTATGTCTGTCATTACTCCTTTTGGAGTTGAAACAATAGCAATTCCTAAACCATTATTTATTTTAGGTAAGCTATCAGCAGATGAAAAAATTCTTCTTCCAGGTTTTGACACTCTTTCAAAAGCACTAATTACTGGATTACCTGAATGGTACTTAAGCTCTAATGATAAAATTGGTTTTTTCTCCTCAGAACTTACTTTAAAATCTTTTATAAAACCTTCATTTTTAAGTATATCTGCAATTTTTGTTTTAAAATTTGATGAAGGTAATTCAACTTTTTTATGATTTCTGGCTTGAGCATTCTTCACTCTTGCAATCATATCTCCTATCGGGTCACTTAAACTCATAATTTTCCTTTCTACCAGCTAGATTTAACTAAACCAGGTATCTTTCCTTGTAATCCTAATTGTCTTAAAGCAATTCTTGAAATCTTTAATTTTCTGTAAACACCATGAGGTCTTCCAGTAATCTCACATCTATTCATAACTCTTGTTTTAGCCGAGTTTCTTGGCAGTTTAGATAATTTCTGTTGTGCTTTAAATCTTTCTTCTAGTGGAATCTTTTTATCCATTACAATCTTCTTTAATGCTTGTCTTTTTTTATAAAGCCTTTCTGAAAGCTTAATTCTTTTTTTATTTTTATTAACAGCGCTTAACTTTGCCATGTTTAATTATCTCCTTTTTTAATAAATGGAAAATTCATTTTTTCTAGTAAAGCAAAACTATGCTCTTTGTTGATTGCTTTTATAACTATTATTATATCTAAACCTCTAACTTTGTCTGCTCTATCAAAGCTTACTTCTGGAAAAATTATATGCTCTTTAATACCAAACGTATAATTACCAAATTTATCAAAGCCTTTTGGTGACAAACCTCTAAAATCTTTAATTCTAGGTAATGCAATATTCACTAATCTATCTAAAAATTCATACATTCTATTTTTTCTTAAAGTTACTTTTAAACCAGCGTTTGATCCTTTTCTTGTTTTAAAATTAGCTACTGATTTTTTAAATTTTGTTGTTACTGGTTTTTGTCCAGAAATTTTAGCCATATCTTCTTCACATGATTTTAAAATCTTAGAATCTGTAGCATCTAAACCAAGACCCATATTTAAAACAACTTTCTCAATTCTTGGAGCCATATAAATATTTTTAAAACCAAACTGATCTTTTAATGCGGGCTGAATTTCTTTATTGAATATTTCTTTTAATCTTGGTGTCATTATTTTTTAGCCTCTTTTTTCTTTGATGCTTTTTCATCAATTAGTTTTAAGTTAGAAATATGAATAAAGCTTTCTTTAGGAAAAATTCCACCTTTTTTCTCTTTTGTTGTTTTTACGTGTCGTTTAACCATGTTAATTTCTTTAACTTTAGCTCTGTTATTGGCTCTATCTATTTCAATAACTTCACCTTCTTTTTTTTTATCTTTGCCAGCTAAAACTCTTACTTTCAAACCTTTTTTAATCATTATAAAACCTCCGGTGCCAATGAAATTATTTTCATTTGACCTCTGCTTCTTAGTTCCCTTGTAACTGGACCAAAAATTCTTGTTCCTACTGGCTCCCCTTTGTCATCAACTAACACAGCAGCATTATTATCAAATCTTACTTTAGAGCCATCATTTCTATGAATTCCCTTTTTAACTCTTACAACTACAGCTTTATGGACAGATCCTTTTTTAACTTTCCCTTTAGGTATCGCCTCTTTAACTGCAATTACAATTGTATCACCAATACTAGCGTATCTTCTTTTTGATCCACCTAGAACTTTAATGCACTCAATTCTTTTTGCACCTGTATTATCAGCTACTTGTAATTCTGTTTGAACACCAATCATTACTTTGAACTCTCCATAACTTGAAATTTTTTATTTTTAGAAAAAGGTTTGCTCTCAATAATTGAAACTTTGTCACCAGTTTTGAACTTATTATTTTCATCGTGAGCATTATAGTTTTTTCTAACTCTGATTACTTTTTTAAGAACTGGGTGAGAATATTTACGTTCTACCATAACAGTAACTGTTTTATTTGGTTTATCGCTTATGACTACTCCTGTAAGTATTTTTTTAGGCATTTGCTTTTCCTTTTAAAATTGTTTTTAATCTTGCTATTGTTTTTCTAGTTTCCCCAATTTTAGCTGGGTTTGTTACTTGTGAATTCATTTTTTGAAATCTGAAATTAAAAAGATCTTTTTTAAGTTTATCAATATTCTTCACAATTTCGTCCTTTGATAATTTTTTAATTTCTTGTTTTTTCATTATGCAAATCTCTTAATTGTTTTAGTCTTAATAGGTAATTTTGCTGATGCTTTGTATAAAGCTTCTTTTGCAATTTGTTCTGAAACACCATCAACTTCAAATAATATTCTTCCTGGTTTTACTCTGCATGCAAAGTACTCAGGTGAACCCTTTCCTTTACCCATTCTGACTTCAATTGGTTTTTTTGAAACTGGTATGTTTGGAAATATTCTTGTCCAAACTCTTCCTTGTCTTTTCATATGTCTTGTTAAAGCAACTCTTGCAGCTTCAATCTGTTTTCCAGTAACTCTTTCAGGCTGTAAAGCCTTTAATGCGTAAGCACCATAATTAATAGTACTTGCTCTTGTAGCATTACCATGAATTCTACCTTTATGAGCTTTTCTCCATTTAGTTCTTACTGGTTGAAGCATTATTGTTTACCTTCCTTTGGTGTTACCTTGTTGGTCTCTTGACTAAATTCTCTAGCAAAAACTTCACCTTTATAAATCCAAACTTTAATTCCAATAATTCCATATGTTGTAAGAGCTTCTGCTTCAGCATAATCAATATCAGCTCTTAAAGTATGCGATGGAATGCTTCCATCTCTTAACCACTCGGTTCTAGCTATTTCATTTCCACCAAGTCTTCCACTCACAGAAACTTTTATTCCTTTTGCTCCAAGTCTAATACATGATTGCATTGCTCTTTTCATGGCTCTTCTGTAAGAAATTCTTTTAACAAGCTGTTGTGCAATATTTTCTGCTACCAAATAAGCATTTGTCTCAGGTTTTTTTACCTCTTTTATGTTTAGATTTACTTCATTTGAAGTTAATTTTGAGAGATTATTTTTAATTTTATCTATATCACTTCCTTTTTTACCAATCACGAAGCCTGGTCTAGAAGTATAAATTGTGACATAACACTTATTAGACGTTCTTTCGATCATTACCTTAGATACACCTGAATTTATTACGTTTTTCTTAATATATTCTCTTATTTTAAAATCTTCGATTAAATAATTTCCAAAATCTTTTTTCTTAGCATACCATACAGAGTCCCATCCTCTGTTGACACCTAATCTAAAACCTACCGGATTAACTTTTTGTCCCATGTTTCTCCATTTGTTTTGCTTCTGATAAAATTATAGTAACAGTTGACCAAGGTTTTAGTATTGGTGCCGCTCTTCCTTTTGCTCTTGGTCTAAATCTTTTCATAACTATTTTTTTTCCACAATATGCCTCTTTCACTATTAATTTATCAATATCGTATTGAAAATTATTTTCAGCATTGGCAACTGCAGAGCTAATTGTTTTTCTAACATCTCTAGTAACTCTTTTTTCTGAAAACTGTAAATCTCTAATTGCAACATCAACTTTTTTGCCAACGATGCTTTTTAGTATTGGATTTAGCTTTCTGACACTTGATCTAATACCGTTGTTAATAGACTTAACTGTTTTGTCTTTAGTTTTATCAATTTTCTTTTTTTTACTCATAATTATTTCTTCTCTGCTGTTGCTGGTTTAGCTTTTTTGTCAGCTGGTGTATGACCAAAAAACGTTCTAGTTGGTGCAAACTCACCTAGTTTATGTCCAACCATATCCTCTGAAACAGTTATTGGTATAAATTTTTTGCCATTATAAATTTGGAAACTGACTCCTACAAAATCTGGTAAAATTGTAGATTTTCTTGACCAAGTTTTAATTGGAATTTTTTTTGGATCGTCTTTATATTTATTCACTTTCTTCATTAAGCTTTCTTCTACAAACGGTCCTTTCCAAACTGCTCTAGCCATTACTTAGTATCCTTCCTCTTATTTCTTCTCTTAACTATAAATTTATCTGTTCTCTTATTATCTCTAGTTTTTAAACCTTTGGCAGACTGTCCTGTAGGTGAAACTGGATGTCTTCCTCCAGCAGATTTTCCTTCACCACCTCCATGTGGGTGATCAACTGGGTTTTTAACAACACCTCTAGTATGAGGTCTTCTACCCAACCACCTTGATCTACCTGCTTTTCCAATTTTGATATTTTTTTGATCTGGATTACTTAAAATTCCAATTGTAGCTAAAGCTCTTGAATCAATTTTTCTCACTTCACCTGAGGCTAATTTTATTAAACTATAGTTTCCATCTAAACCACTAATAGTAACAGATGAACCAGCTGCTCTAGCAATTTTTCCACCACCACCTGGCTGTATCTCGACATTATGTATATTTATACCCACTGGAATGTCTTGCAATGGCATACAATTTCCTACTTTAATTTCTTTTTTAGAACCACTTTCAACTTTATCTCCAACTTTAATTTTTTGTGGTGCTAAGAAATATGAGTGAGTACCATCCCCAAATTTAACTAACATAATGTAGCATGATCTATTAGGATCATATTCAATTCTTTCAACTGTGGCTTCCATGTCGAATTTTTTTCTATGAAAATCTACATGTCTATACATTTTTTTATGTCCACCAGCTCTATTAATAGAGGTAATATGACCGTTATTATTTCTACCCTTCATCGCACTTTTAGGTGAAACTAAGGTCTTAAATGGTTTACCTTTCCATAAGCCAGTTCTATCAACTAAAATAGTGCCTCTTGTAGATTTTGTGTATGGTTTAAAAGTTTTTAATGCCATTTATTAAATTCCTGTTGTTAGATCAATACTTTGACCTTTTTTTAAAGTTATTATTGCTTTTTTATAACCAGATACTTTTACTTTTCTACCTCTGGTAAGTTTTGTTCTGTTTTGTTTTTTTATAATATTTATCTTGGTCACATTAACTTTAAATATTTTTTCTATATTCTTTTTTAAATTTTTCTTATTTGCTCCATCCGGAACTTTAAAAACAATTTTATTAAGTTCTGATAAATTAGTAGATTTCTCAGTAACCACTGGAAAAAGAATTTTGTCGTATAAGTGAATTTTTTCCATTTTATGAATATCTCTTTTCTAGTTCTTTAACAGAGCTTTCTGTGAAAACTACTTTTTTAAATTTAATAATGTCGTAAGCACTGAAATGATTTACATCTGTAACCTTAACATTTGGAATATTTCTTACTGATTTTTCGATTTTTTCTTTTGAATTTTTATCTAGAATTATTAGTGAATTTGTAATTTCAAGTTTATTAATAATTGAGTTCATCTCTTTAGTTTTTTTAATTTCTGAACTAAAGTCATTTAAGATTAATAAGTTTTTATTATTATTTTTTTCTGTAATTAGTGAAGCTACACTTTGTTTTTTCTCAGTTTTGTTTAATTTTCTTTTTTTATAAGCTAATTCTCCTTTTGGTCCATGAGCTATACCACCACCTACGAAAATAGGAGCTTTTCTACTTGCATGCCTTGCACCACCTGTTCCCTTTTGAGCATATATTTTTGATGTTGGGCCTCTTACTTCATTTTGTTGTTTAGTTTTTGCGTGTCTTCCTTTGTAATTAGCATTTGTTTTATAAAGAACAGCGCCAACTAATTTATGGTTAATTTTTGCAGAAAAAATCTTATCCAAAACTTCAATGCTATCTTTTTTTCCGTCTATACTAATTTTATCTAATTTCATTATTTTTTCTTTTTCTCAGGTGTTTTTTTAGCCTCTTCAGCAGCTGCTTGTTTCTCACCAATTGTCATTTTGCTTATATTTTTTACTGATTTTTTAACCATTACTTCAGAATTTTTTGAACCAGGTATTGATCCTTTTAAGTAAAGAAGTTCATTTTCTAAGTCCGTTTTTATTATTTCAATATTTTGCATTGTTCTTAGCTTGTCACCCATATGACCAGCCATTTTTTTTCCTTTAAAAACTTTTCCTGGATCTTGGCTATGGCCAGTTGAACCATGTGCTCTGTGTGATATTGAAACACCATGGCTGGCTCTTAAACCTCCAAAATTATGTCTTTTCATAGCACCTGCAAAACCTTTACCAATTGTCTTTGATCTTGTGTCTACAAATTTAATATCTTTAAATATTTCTAAACCAAACTCGTTTCCTTCTTTGTAAATAGAAGTGTCATTTACTCTAAATTCTTTTAATTTTTTCTTAGCTTCAGTATTTTTTTTAGCAAAAACACCTTTCATAGCTTTTGTTAATTTTGAATTTTTAATTTTTCCATATCCAAGCTGAACAGCTTTGTATCCTCTTTTTTCCCCTTCAATAACCTGAATAACTCTAGCTTTTTCAATCTTAAGCACAGTCACAGGAACTAATTGGCCAGATTTATAGAACTCTCTTGTCATTCCTATTTTTTTTCCTAATAAAGCTATCTCACTCATGATTAAATTTTTATCTCCACGTCTACACCTGAAGCTAAATCAAGTTTCATCAAAGCTTCTACAGTTTGTGGTGTTGGTTCTATGATATCTATTAATCTTTTGTGTGTTCTTGATTCAAACTGTTCTCTACTTTTCTTATCTATATGAGGTGATCTTAATACAGTGTATCTTTCAATTCTTGTAGGTAATGGAATAGGACCTTTAATTGTAGCTCCAGTTCTTTTAACTGTATTTACAATTTCCTCTGTAGAGGCATCGAGAACCTTATTATCGTACGCTCTTAGTTTTATTCTTATGTTTTGCTTTTCCATTATCCCGCTACCTTTTTAGTTACTTCGTCTTGAACATTTTGAGGAACTTTAGAATAATGGTCAAAGAACATTGAATATTGTGCTCTTCCTTGTGACATTGATCTAAGATTATTAATGTAACCGAACATATTGGCTAGAGGAACCATGGCTGTAATTACAGTTGCATTTCCTCTTTGTTCTTGAGTGCTAATTTGCCCTCTTCTACTGTTTAAATCACCAATGACATCTCCCATATAATCCTCTGGAGTAACAACTTCTACTCTCATAATTGGTTCTAGAAGTTTTAATCCACCTTGAGTACAAGCTTCTTTAAAACATGCCCTACTTGCAAGTTCAAAAGCTAAAACACTTGAGTCAACATCGTGATGTAAACCATCAACAATGGTTACTTTGTAATCAATCATTGGGAAACCTGCCAAAATTCCACTATCAGAGACTGTTTCAATGCCTTTTTCAACACCAGGAATGAATTCTTTTGGAATAGCTCCACCTTTAATAGCACTTTCAACTTCTCTTCCTTTTCCTGGTTCTTGAGGTTCAACAAATAATTTAACCTTAGCAAACTGACCAGCACCACCACTTTGTTTTTTATGTATGTATTCAAACTCAGCAGATTTTTCTATAGTTTCTCTGTATGCAACTTGTGGAGCACCTACGTTTGCTTCAACTTTGAATTCTCTTTTCATTCGATCAACAATAATATCTAAGTGAAGTTCACCCATACCTTTAATGATTGTTTGACCCGACTCTTCATCTGAAGAAACTCTAAATGATGGATCCTCTTTAGCTAATCTTGCTAATGCTTCACCCATTTTCTCTTGGTCACCTTTTGTTTTTGGCTCTACTGCAATTTCAATTACTGGGTCTGGGAATTCCATTGGCTCTAATAAAACTGGATTTTCTTTGTCACATAAAGTGTGACCAGTCATAGTATTTTTTAATCCTGCTAGTGAAACAATATCGCCTGCATTAGCCTCTTTAATATCTTCTCTTGAATTAGCATGCATTAAAAGCATACGACCAACTCTTTCTTCCTTATCAGATGAAGAATTGTATACAGCAGTTCCAGACTTAATCGTACCAGAATAAATTCTAACGAATGTTAAAGAACCTACAAAAGGATCGTTAGCAACTTTAAATGCTAAACCAGAAAAAGATGAACCATCATCAAATTTCATTTCTATTTCATCTTCTGATCCAACTTTTGTTCCTTTAATTGAACCAATATCAACGGGACTTGGCAGGTAGTTCACAACTGCATCTAGTAAAGGCTGAACACCTTTGTTTTTAAAGGCAGATCCAGTTAAAACTGGAACAAAACTAAAATTCAATGTTCCTTTTCTTATACACTTAACTAAATCTTCCTCTTTAATTTCCTCTCCATTTAAATAAGACTCCATTAATTTTTCGTCTTGCTCTACAGCAGTTTCGACTAATTCTGTTCTATATTTTTCAGTAATTTCTTTAAGATCATCAGGAATATCTTTGTATTCCCATTCAGCACCTAATGCCTCATTTTTCCAAACTTGAGCTTTCATTTTAACTAAATCAACAACTCCAGTTAAAGAGGCTTCAATTCCAATAGGAACTTGTAATACTAATGGCTTTGCGCCTAATCTATCTTTAATCATGTCAACACATCTAAAGAAATCAGCACCTGTTCTATCTAGTTTATTTACAAAACAAATTCTTGGAACTTTATATTTATCTGCTTGTCTCCATACTGTTTCAGATTGTGGTTCTACACCTGCTACACCATCAAAAACAGCGACGGCACCATCTAAAACTTTTAAAGATCTCTCTACTTCAATAGTAAAGTCTACGTGGCCTGGTGTATCAATAATGTTAACTCTGTGATCATTCCAAAAACAAGTTGTTGCAGCAGAAGTAATTGTAATACCTCTTTCTTGTTCCTGTTCCATCCAATCCATGGTTGCTGCACCATCGTGCACTTCACCAATTTTATGACTTTTACCTGTGTAATATAAAATTCTTTCTGTAGTAGTTGTTTTACCAGCATCTATATGGGCCATGATCCCAATGTTTCTATATTTATCTAATGAATGAGTTCTAGCCATATCTTATTACCACCTAAAATGAGCAAATGCCTTGTTAGACTCTGCCATTTTATGTACATCCTCTCTTTTTTTAACAGCAGCTCCTTTTTTTTCATAAGCATCATAAAGCTCATTAAAAATTTTATCTGCCATATGTTTATCTTTTCTTTTTCTTGCTGATTCTACTAACCATCTAATTGCTAAGGCTTGTGCTCTTTTACTTTTTACCTCAACAGGAACTTGATAAGTTGCACCACCTACTCTTCTAGATCTAACTTCTACAGTTGGTTTGATATTATTAATTGCTTCATTAAAAATATTAATTGGCTCATCTTTTGTTTTTGTTTTAATTTTGTCTATAGCGTCATAAACTATTTTAGCAGCAATACCTCTTTTACCGTCATACATGATATTGTTGATTAGTTTTGGAATGATAGTTGATTTAAATTTTGGATCTGGAACTACATTTTTTTTTGGTTGAGTTTTTTTTCTAGACATTATTTACCTTTTTTTGTTCCGTATAAAGATCTTCTTTGTTTTCTGTTTGCAACACCTTGCGTATCTAGATTACCTCTTAGAATATGATAACGAACTCCTGGTAAATCTTTTACCCTACCACCTCTAATCAGTACTACTGAGTGTTCTTGTAGATTGTGACCTTCGCCAGGAATGTAAGCTGTAACTTCAAATCCATTTGATAATCTAACCCTAGCAACTTTTCTTAATGCAGAGTTTGGCTTCTTTGGAGTTGTTGTATAAACTTTTACACAAACACCTCTCTTTAAGGGTTGTTTTTGTAGAGCAGGAACTTTATTCCTTGCTGCTGGTTTCACTCTTTTTTTTCTTAACAACTGATTAATAGTTGGCATAAATATTTTTAAATTAATTATTTTATTTTTAGATGAAAATAACTGACAGGTTATTTTGTGGCAGCGTTTAGTACTGTTAGAAGCACTACATTCCAACCAAAAACATCGCCAAATTACTTATTAATAGCCCTTTGTCAAACTAAAACTGCAATTTTTAGGCGATTTTTTTACTGATTTGCCTGTGTTTCTTCAGGTTCTGAAGCTTCTATTTTATCCTGCTCTGCTAAGAAGTTATTATCATCTTCTAGAGCTTTGTTGTTCCATCTATTTTTAATATTACCAGTACCTGCTGGAACTAATCTTCCAACAATTACGTTTTCTTTTAGACCATTTAATGGATCAACTTTTCCTTTAATTGCAGCATCGGTTAGTACTCTTGTAGTTTCTTGGAACGAAGCTGCTGAAATAAAAGATTCAGTTTGAAGTGAAGCTTTAGTGATACCCATTAGAACTCTCTCACCAACAGCTGGTGTTTTACCCTCTGCTACTAATTTTTCATTGGTATTATCAAACTTAATTCTGTCAACTACTTCACCAGGTAAATAACTTGAGTCCCCTGATACTTTAACTTCAACTTTTTTAAGCATTTGTCTTAAGATAGTTTCGATGTGTTTATCGTTTATTATTACACCCTGTAATCTATAGACTTCTTGAACTTGGTTAACAAAATATTCTGTTAATTCTTTTATTCCTAAAATTCTTAAAATATCATGTGGCAATGGTTGGCCATCTAGAAGATATTCTCCTTTTTGAATTTTTTCACCAGGGTTGAAATTAATATGTTTACCTTTTGGAATTAAATAATTTGAAGGTTCTGATCCATCTTCAGGAACAATAGATACTCTTTGTTTACCTCTTACCTCTTTACCAAAAACAACACTTCCATCATTTTCGGCAATGATTGCACTATCCTTAGCTTTTCTAGCTTCAAATAACTCAGCAACTCTTGGAAGACCTCCAGTAATATCTTTTGTTTTTGTAGTTTCCTTTGGCAATCTTGCAATTACGTCACCTGCATAAACTTTTTGACCGTCTTTAATTGATAAAATCGAATCTGGTACTAAATAATATCTAGCCTCATTATCATCAGCTTTTTTAATCACATTTCCTTTTTCATCTCTTAGAGTAATTCTAGGTTTTAAATCAGTGCTTTTTGATTGACCTCTCCAATCAATTACTGATTTAGAAGAAATTCCTGTTGCATCGTCAGTAGTTTCTTGAATTGAAACACCATCAATTAGATCTACATAACTAGCTGTACCACTTTTCTCTGCTATAACTGGTGTTGTGTAAGGATCCCATTCACATATCTTAGTATTCGCTTTTACTTTATCACCGTTATTAAAAAATAATCTTGATCCATATGCAACTTTATAAACTGCAATTTGAACTCCATTATCATCCTCAATTGAAAGCTGAGTATTTCTACCCATTACAATTAAATTCTTTTTAGAGTCCTCTAATATATTTGAGTTTATAATTTTTAATGTTCCTTCATTTTTAGTTACAATTTGTGAGTCCTGTTTAACAGAGGCAGTTCCACCTACGTGGAAAGTTCTCATTGTTAACTGTGTTCCTGGTTCACCGATTGACTGTGCAGAAATCATTCCAATAGCTTCACCAACATGAACCATTTTACCTCTAGATAAATCTCTTCCGTAAGAAGTAGCACAAACACCTTCTTTTGAACCACAAGTCATTACTGAGTAAACTTTTATTGATTTTACACCTGCAGCATCAATTTTATCACATCCAGCCTCATCGATCATGGTTTGTTTTTTGATTATTACTTCACCAGTTAAAGGATGTTTAATCTCATCAAATGTAACTCTACCAAGCGCTCTTTCAGAAAGGCTTACTACTACATTACCACCTTCTAAAATTTCAGAGAGTTCGATAAATCCTGGATTTTTACAGTCACAAGCTTTTTTGGTAACAGTTAAATCTTGAGCTACATCGCAAAGTCTTCTCGTTAAATATCCAGAACTAGCTGTTTTAAGCGCTGTATCTGCTAAACCTTTTCTAGCTCCGTGTGTTGAGTTGAAATACTCCAAAGCAGTTAATCCCTCTTTAAAGTTTGAGATAATTGGGCTTTCAATAATTTCACCTGAAGGTTTAGCAATCAAACCTCTCATACCAGCTAATTGTTTCATTTGAGCAGCAGATCCTCTCGCTCCACTGTCTGCCATCATAAATACAGAATTTATTTTCAATCCTTCATCAGTTTTTTCTGTAGCTGAAATTCCTTTCATCATTTCTCCAGCAACTTTATCTGTACACTTAGACCAAGCATCAACAACTTTGTTGTATTTTTCGCCTCTTGTAATTAAACCTTCAGCATATTGAGTTTCATAATCTGCAATTAATTTCTTAGTATCATCAATTAATTGAGTTTTATTTTCAGGGATTACAAGATCGTCTTTTCCAAACGAAATTCCTGCTTTAAATGCGTGTTTAAATCCTAAATCTTTAAGCTTGTCACAGAAAATTACAGTTGTTTTTTGACCACAAAATCTAAAAACAACATCAATTATTTCTGAAACTACTTTTTTAGGTAATAATCTATCTACTAAAGAGAACTTAATGTTTCTATTTTTAGGTAATAAATTTGCTAATAAAAATCTTCCAGCTGTAGAAGTGTATTTTTCCATTTTTTTATTACCTTGATCATCTACAGTTTCAAATCTTGAAATGATAGTGCTATGTACATTTATTTGGCCAGATGATAATGCAAATTCAATTTGATCTGAGTTTGTAAAGTATCCTGCTGGTTTATCAGATATAGGTTCTTGTGACAGATAGTAGATTCCTAAAATCATATCCTGACTCGGAACAATAATTGGTTTACCATTTGATGGAGAAAGAATATTATTTGTAGATAACATTAATATTCTTGCTTCTAATTGAGCTTCTAAACTTAATGGAACGTGAACTGCCATTTGGTCACCATCAAAGTCAGCGTTAAATGCTGCACAAGTTAAAGGGTGTAATTCAATTGCATCTCCTTCAATTAATTTTGGCTCAAACGCTTGAACTCCGAGCCTATGAAGTGTTGGTGCTCTATTTAAAAGTACCGGATGCTCTCTAACTATTAATTCTAAAGCATCCCAAACTGCATTTGTTTCTTTTTCAACTAATTTTTTAGCTTGTTTAATTGTTGAAGCTAAGCCTAATTTATTTAATCTTGCATATAAAAATGGTTTAAATAACTCAAGAGCCATTTTTTTCGGTAAACCACACTCATGTAATTTTAGATCAGGACCGACAACGATTACTGATCTTCCAGAATAATCAACTCGTTTACCTAATAAATTTTGTCTAAATCTTCCTTGTTTACCTTTTAACATTTCAGCAAGAGATTTAAGTGGTCGCTTACCTGTTCCTGTTATTACCCTACCTCTTCTACCGTTATCAAATAGAGCATCTACAGACTCTTGAAGCATTCTTTTTTCATTTCTTACAATGATATCTGGAGCTTTAAGATCCATTAATCTTTTTAATCTATTATTTCTGTTAATTACTCTTCTGTATAAATCGTTAAGATCTGAAGTAGCAAATCTTCCACCATCAAGAGGAACTAATGGTCTTAATTCTGGTGGTATAACTGGTACAACAGTCATAATCATCCACTCAGGTTTTTGACCTGTTTCGATAAATGACTCTATTAATTTTAATCTTTTAATTGCTCTTTCTTCGTTAACTTTTGATTTGGTTTCTTTAATAAAGCTAACAAGATTTTTTCTTTCTAATTCTAAATCTAAATTTTTCAGCATCTCAAGAACAGCTTCTGCTCCTATTCCCGCTGTAAAACTTTCTTCACCAAACTCATCCTGGTATTTTGCTAATTCTTCCTCATTTAAGAGTTGATTTTTTTGTAAACCAGTTAAACCAGGTTCTATTACTATAAAGTTTTCAAAATAAAGAACTCTCTCTATTTCTTTTAATTTCATGTCTACTGCCAAAGCAATTCTGCTTGGAAGAGACTTTAAGAACCAAATATGTGCTACTGGTGTAGCAAGATTAATGTGGCCCATTCTTTCTCTTCTTACATTTGATTTTGTAACCTCAACACCACATTTCTCACAGATAATTCCTCTAAATTTCATTCGTTTATACTTACCGCATAAACACTCATAATCTTTTATTGGTCCAAAAATCCTTGCACAAAATAAACCATCTTTTTCAGGTCTGAACGTTCTATAATTAATTGTTTCAGGCTTTTTAATCTCACCAAATGTCCAAGATTTAATTTTCTCTGGGCTAGCAAGTGAAATTTTAATGCTATTAAAATTTTGAGCTTCTGAAATTTCGCTGCCCTTAAATAGATCTGTTAATTCTTTTTTCATTAATTAAGCTCCACATTTAATGCTAATGATTTAATCTCTTTAACTAAAACGTTAAATGACTCTGGTATACCTGACTCAAAGTTTTCTTCACCTTTAACTATAGTCTCATAAACTTTAACTCTTCCAGCGACGTCATCGGATTTAACAGTTAAAATTTCTTGTAATGTATATGATGCACCATATGCCTCAAGTGCCCATACTTCCATTTCACCAAATCTTTGACCGCCTAACTGTGCTTTACCACCAAGTGGTTGTTGTGTAACCAAACTGTAAGGTCCTGTGGATCTTGCATGAATTTTATCTTCAACTAAGTGATGAAGTTTTAACATGTAAATTATTCCAACAGTAACCGGTCTATCAAATTTCTCTCCCGTTCTTCCATCCCATAAATAAGTTTGTCCTGATCCTGGTAGATTTGCTAGTTCAAGCATCTCAGTAACATTTTTTTCTTTAGCACCATCAAAAACAGGTGTTGAGATTGCGATACCATTTTGTAAATTTTCACAAAGATCCTTAAATTCACTCTTGCTTAATTTATCTACTTTTTCGTTGAAAATTTCTTCTCCATAAACAGATTTTAAGAACTTTTCGATTTTTTCTGTTCTTTCAATTTTTTTGTTATTTTCGTTTACTAAATTTTTAACTTGTTCACCAAATTCTTTACATGCCCAACCTAAATGTGTCTCTAAAATCTGTCCAACATTCATCCTACTTGGAACACCAAGAGGATTTAATACAATGTCAACCGGTCTGCCGTCTTCTCTGTAAGGCATATCTTCAACAGGTACAATCTTACTTACGACTCCTTTATTTCCGTGTCTTCCAGACATTTTATCACCAGGTCTTAATCTTCTTTTGATTGCAACGAATACTTTTACCATTTTCATAACACTTGGTAATAAATCATCACCACTTCTAATTTTTAAAACTTTATCTTCAAATCTCTCGGTTATGTCTTGTTTCGCTTTATTATATTGATCTTTTAATTGAGCTAATGTTGCTTCGTCATTTACATTTCCTACTGTGATTTTGAAAACATCATTAATTGATAATGTATTAATAGTATCAAAATCTAACTTAGTTCCTTCTGATAAATCTTTTACTTTTTTAGTTAAAGATGATCCTGACAGGAATTGTGAAGCTCTTTGTTTAATACTTCTTTCTAATATTTCTTCCTCAACAATTTTATCCTGTTGAACTTGCTCAATTTCAGCTCTTTCAATAGTTATTGATCTTTCGTCTTTCTCAATTCCATGTCTATTGAATACTCTTACATCAACTACTGTTCCACTTGATCCTCTAGACATTCTTAAAGATGTATCAGTTACATCAATAGCTTTTTCTCCAAAAATTGATCTTAATAATTTTTCTTCTGGACCAGATGCTGAGTCTCCTTTTGGAGTAACTTTACCTACTAAAATATCTCCAGCATTTACCTCCGCACCAATATACACTATTCCTGATTCATCAAGGTTTTTTAAAGCCTCTTCATTCACATTTGGTATATCTCTTGTTATTTCTTCTTCACCAAGCTTTGTATCTCTCGCCATTATTTCGTATTCAACAATATGAACAGATGTAAATACGTCATCTGTAACACATCTTTCTGAAATAAGGATCGAGTCTTCAAAGTTGTAACCTTGCCACGGCATGAAAGCTACTGTAACATTCTTACCTAAGGCAAGTTCACCTAATTTCGTTGAAGGACCGTCGGCAATGATATCTCCAGATTTAACTTTATCACCAACTCTAACTAGCGGTCTTTGATTTATACAAGTATTTTGGTTTGATCTTTTAAATTTTTGAAGGTTATAGATGTCTACACCAGACTTACTAAAATCTGTTTCTTCTGTTACTTTTATAACAATTCTTTTACCATCTATTTTATCAACAATTCCGTCACGCTTAGCAACAATAGTTACACCAGAGTCTAAAGCAACATCACTTTCAATACCTGTACCAACAAGTGGCGACTCAGGTTTTAATAGTGGAACTGCCTGTCTCATCATGTTTGATCCCATTAAGGCTCTGTTTGCATCATCATTTTCTAAGAATGGTATTAATGATGCTGCAACTGAAACTAATTGTTTTGGTGAAACGTCAATATAATCAATAGAGTCAGGTTTAGCTAAAAGAAAGTTTAGATTTTGTCTGCATGAAACTAGTTCTTCAGTAATTTTTCCATTTTTATCAAGTTTTGTATTTGCTTGAGCAATAGTGAATTTTGTTTCTTCCATTGCTGATAAGTATTCGACTTTATCTTGAACAACACCGTCTTTGACTTTTTTATATGGACTTTCAATAAATCCATACTTATTAATTTTTGCATAAGTGGATAAACTATTAATCAAACCAATGTTTGGACCCTCTGGTGTTTCTATTGGACAAATTCTTCCATAGTGAGTTGGATGGACGTCCCTGACTTCAAAACCTGCTCTTTCTCTTGTTAAACCACCCGGACCTAACGCTGAAACTCTTCTTTTATGAGTAATTTCAGATAAAGGATTTGTTTGATCCATAAACTGAGATAGTTGTGAACTTGCAAAAAAATCTTTTAATGAAACTGTTAATGGTTTTGCATTAATTAGATCTTGTGGCATTGCTGACTCAACATCTAAAGTTGTCATTTTTTCCTTAATTGCTCTTTCCATTCTGTAAACACCAATTCTAGCTTGGTTCTCAACTAGCTCTCCAACAGAACGAACTCTTCTATTTCCTAAGTGATCAATGTCATCGACATCATCTTTACCATCACGTAAATCCAACATTTTATGAATAATTGCTATGATATCGTCATTTCTTAATATGGTAATTTTATCAGAACATTCTTGGTTTAATCTTGAGTTCATTTTAACTCTTCCAACATCAGACAAATCATATCTGTCTGAGCTAAAGAAAAGATTATTAAATATTTGAGTTGCTATCTCTATGGTTGGTGGCTCTCCAGGTCTTAGCATTTTATAAATTTCTGTTATAGCTTCATCTTTAGTATTATTTTTATCAGCTAAAATAGTTGTAAGTAGGTAAGGTCCTTTATTTATAGAGTTTGTAACAGAAATTTGAAGTGTATGTATATTTGCATCTAAAATTTGTTGAATTATTGTATCATTTAATTCAGTCCCAATTTTAATTACACCATCTTCTTCTTCATTAACTTTTACATCTCTGTGTAAAAATTTGCCAAACAAGGACTCTCTAGAAACTAGTATATCTTTCAAACCATCATTAGCTAATTTTTTTGCACTTAAAAAATTAATCTTGTCTCCTAATTTAATTACAACTTCACCAGTTTTTGCGTCAATTACTTCTTCTGAGAAATTTTTTGCTTTGTAGTTTTCAGGATTAAATTTAGTTTTCCACTTTTCAGTTTTTGCATCAAAAGTATACTGTTCACTTTCATAGAACTCATCCACAATTTCTGATTTTGTATAACCTAAAGCTAATAATAAAGTGGATGAAAAAATTTTCTTTTTTCTATCAATTTTAAAATATAGAAAATCCTTAACATCATATTCAAAATCTAACCATGAGCCTCTATTAGGTATTACTCTACAATTAAATAAAAGTTTACCACTTGCATGAGTTTTTCCTTTATCATGATCAAAAAATACACCTGGACTTCTGTGCATTTGGTTTACTACAACTCTTTGAACACCGTTAGTTATAAAAGTTCCACTATTAGTCATCATAGGAACTTCACCCATATATACTTCTTGCTCTTTAGCTGATAAAATATCTTTTGTATTATTTTCTTGATCTATTTCATAAACTACTAATCTTAAAGTACACTTAAGAGCTGATGAATATGTAAGACCTCTTGCTATACATTCTTCAACATCAAATTTTGGTTTCTCTAATCTATATGAAACATATTCTAAAGTTGCTTTGTCATTTAAATCTTCAATAGGAAAAATACTTTTAAAAACTCTATCAAAACCTTTGGTAAGTTCAGCTGTTTCAGCATTAAATTCTGTTAATTCTTTATAAGAATTTTTTTGTACTTCAATTAAGTTAGGAATTGACAAACTTTCTTTAAGTTTGCCAAAACTTTTTCTTATATTTTTCTTTTCAGTAAAAGATAATTGCATCTATATTTATAAATACTGATTAAAAATAATCAGTATTCGAATTCTTTCTATTTAATTTATTTAAGTTCTACTTTAGCGCCAGCAGCTTCTAACTTGGCTTTGATCTCTTCAGCTTCTTTTTTGTTTACACCAGATTTAACTTCTTTTGGTGCTCCCTCTACAAGATCTTTAGCTTCTTTTAAACCTAATGAAGTAGCTGCTCTTACTTCTTTAATAACATTAATTTTTTTATCACCTGCAGAAACTAACATGATTGTAAAATCATCTTTATCTTCTGCTGGAGCCGCACCACCTGCTGCTGCTGGAGCTGCTGCTGCCATTGGAGTTACACCCCATTTTTCTTCTAATTGTTTTGAAAGTTCAGCTGCCTCTGCAACAGTCAAACTTGATAAGTCTTCAATAATTTTGTTTAGGTCAGGCATATGTATTACTCTTTGGGTTGTGTTTCAGAATTTTCTGCCGACAAACTACTCATTTTTTCTGAATGTGCAAGCAAAATACTGATTAATTTAGATGCAGAAGCGTTCAAAATACCCACAATATTGGCTCTTGCTTCATCTAATGTAGGTAAACTAGCTACATTTTGGACACCGGCCTGATCTAAGACCTCGTTATCCATAATTCCACCAATTAATTTTAAGTTTTCGTTATCTTTTGCAAATTTTGAAAGAATCCTTGCAGACATTATAGCATCCTCTCCAAATGCAACTGCCGTAGGACCAGTAAATAAATTTGATAAATCTTTACACTTAGTTTTTTCTAAAGCTAATTTTGTAATTCTATTTTTTGTGATTTTGAAAATTATTCCATGTTCTCTCATTTTTGCTCTCAATTCATCTAACTGAGTCATTGTTAAACCTTGATAATGAGTAACCATAACAGCTTTGCTGTTTTCAAACTTACTAGTCATTTCTTCAATATAATTTTTCTTTTGTTCTTTGTTCATCATAACTATATCGATTTCCCTAATTTAACTTTGTATGAAACACCCATTGTTGATGTAGCAAATACACTTCTAATTAAATCACCTTTTAAAGTGTTATTTGATTTTTCTTTCTCTAAAGCATCTAAAATTGCATTGTAGTTTTTAAGTAATTGATCATCGCTAAAAGACTTTTTACCAATACTCACTCCAATATTTCCGTCTTTATCATTTCTAACTTCTACTTGACCAGATTTAGCATTAGTTACTGCTTCTTTAATATTTTCAGAAACTGAACCAAGTTTAGGATTAGGCATTAAACCTTTTGGTCCTAAAACTTTTCCTAATTTAGAAAGTTTAATCATCATTCCTGGTGTACAAATTAATTTTTCAAAATTTAATTCTCCACCTTTAATTCTTTCAATAAATTCATCACCACCTACGATATCTGCACCTGCATCTTTTGCATCTTGCGCTTTATTATCTTCACAAACTACAGCAACTTTAACTTTTTTACCTGTGCCGCCAGGTAAATTAACAACTGTTCTAATATTAACTTCACTTTTCTTTTGTTTGTTATTTATTTGAAAACTTAAATCTAAAGACTCGTCAAATTTAGTTGTGCAATTTTTCTTAAGCTCAGGTAACAATTTTTCTATAGACTCTGCGTTCAAGTCTTTTGTCTTTTCAGGTAATTTTTTGTATCTTTTTGATGCCATTATTCTTTTACCTCAATACCCATTGATCTAGCTGATCCTGCAATAATTTTTATAGCTTCTTCAATATCATGTGCATTTAGATCATTCATTTTTTCTTTTGCTATACTCTCTAATTGTTTTTTAGAAATTGAAGCAACAATATTTCTTCCAGGTTCTTTTGATCCACCTTTAAGTTTGACTGCCTCTTTAATATAAAAAGATGCTGGAGGTGATTTAATTTTAAAATCAAATTTTTTGTCTTTATAAACAGTGATTTCTACCGGCACAGGTTTGCCCGCCATTGATTTTGTTTTATCATTAAACGCTTTACAAAATTCCATAATATTTACACCTCGTTGACCTAATGCAGGACCAACTGGTGGGGCTGGGTTAGCTTGACCGCCTTTAATTTGTAATTTTATAAATCCACTAATTTCTTTTGCCATTAACTTACCTTCTCAACCTGATTATATTCTAAATCTACTGGTGTAGGACGACCAAATATAGAAACTGACACCTTAAGTCTAGCTTTTTCTTCATCAATTTCTTCAATCATGCCTGTAAATGAAG
The DNA here is from genome assembly GCA_902604035.1 of uncultured Pelagibacteraceae bacterium. Lineage (GTDB taxonomy): Bacteria > Pseudomonadota > Alphaproteobacteria > Pelagibacterales > Pelagibacteraceae > Pelagibacter. Next base: position 14,434 of record CACKXG010000002.1, on the reverse strand, counting down.
CAAATGGACCATCTACAACCTGAACTTTTTCGCCTACACTATAATCTACGCCAGATTTTGGCTGAGCAACTCCATCTTTAATCTGACCTAAAATCTTCTCTACCTCTTTATCTGAAACTGGAACAGGAATACCTTTTGTTCCCAAAAAACCACTGACCCTCTTTATATTCTTAATCATGTGATAAATATTATTATCCATCTCACTTTTAATTAGTACATATCCAGGAAAGTATTTCTTTTTTCTTTGAATTCTTTTACCTCTCTTAACCTCAGTAACATCGTGTGTGGGAACAATAATCTCTTCAAACTTATCAGAAATTTTGGCTTTATCTGCCTCCTCTTTAATTAAAGAAGCTACTTTATTCTCAAAACTAGAGTGAGACTGAACGATGTACCAATTTTTCATTAAATACTCACTTTAAGTAAAAGTTCTAAAAAAAATTTCAAAACCTGATCTAAAAGAAGAAAAAATAAAGACATAACTACTGCCATAACAAAAACCATTAAAGCACCTTGCAATGTCTCTTTCCAAGTAGGCCAAGTAACTTTAAAAGCCTCTTGTTTAACTTCCTGTATAAATTTAATCGGGTTTCTCATAATTTCTAAGCTCAAATTGGCAGGAGCGGAGGGACTCGAACCCTCAGCCTCCGGTTTTGGAGACCGGCGCTCTACCAATTGAGCTACACTCCTATTTATAGAGTTACTCTATAATTTTAGTTACTACTCCTGCTCCAACAGTTCTTCCACCTTCTCTAATTGCAAAGTTCAATTTCTCTGCCATAGCAATAGGTGTAATAAGTTTAACAGTAAATTTAGCATCATCACCTGGCATAACCATTTCAGTACCAGCTGGTAATTCTACCTCACCCGTAACGTCTGTTGTTCTAAAATAAAACTGTGGTCTGTACTTAGTAAAGAATGGAGTATGTCTTCCACCCTCATCTTTTTTAAGTACATACGCTTGAGCTTCAAATTTAGTATGTGGAGTAATTGAACCAGGCTTACAAAGAACTTGACCTCTTTCGATGTCAGTTCTTTCAATACCTCTCAATAAAATTCCAACGTTATCCCCAGCTTCACCAGAATCTAAAAGTTTTCTAAACATTTCTACTCCAGTACAAACTGATTTCTTAGTTTCTTTAATTCCAACTATTTCAACTTCTTCTCCAGTTTTGATTACACCTGACTCAACTCTACCAGTTGCAACCGTTCCTCTTCCTGAAATTGAAAATACATCTTCAATTGGCATCAAGAAAGGTTTATCAACTTCTCTAGCTGGTTGTGGAATGTGTTCATCAACCGCTTTCATTAATTCTAAAATTGAATTTTTTCCAATTTCATCATCTCTTCCTTCAACTGCTGCTAAAGCCGAACCTTTTACGATTGGTGTTTTATCACCTGGGTATTTGTATGAAGTTAAAAGTTCTCTAATTTCTTCTTCAACAAGTTCAATCATTTCTTTATCATCAACTTGATCTACTTTATTTAGGTAAACAACAATTGCAGGAATACCAACTTGTCTTCCTAAAAGAATGTGCTCTCTTGTTTGTGGCATTGGGCCATCAGCTGCATTAACAACTAAAATTGCTCCATCCATTTGTGCAGCACCAGTGATCATATTTTTAACATAGTCAGCGTGACCAGGACAATCTACGTGAGCATAGTGTCTTTTTTCAGTTTCATACTCAACGTGAGCTGTTGAAATTGTTATACCTCTCTCTTTTTCTTCAGGTGCTTTATCAATTTGATCATAAGCAACTGCAGTTCCGCCTCCCGCTTGTGCTAATACATTTGTAATCGCGGCAGTAAGAGTTGTTTTACCATGGTCGACATGACCAATAGTCCCAATGTTACAGTGGGGTTTATTTCTTACAAATTTTTCTTTTGACATTACTTTTTTTACCTCAGTTTATTTGTTTTCATTTTCAATTTTATTTTCTTGGAGCGGGTAAAGGGAATCGAACCCTTACATCCAGCTTGGAAGGCTAGCGTTCTACCATTGAACTACACCCGCACAACCCCAAGAGTAACACTCCATGTTATCCAAAATTTTATTAAATGGTGGAGGGGGAAAGATTCGAACTTTCGAAGACCGAAGTCAACGGGTTTACAGCCCGCCCCATTTGACCGCTCTGGAACCCCTCCTTTGGGGAAGTGTCCCCTTGTTCAATAAAGCTTCAAATAACAAGCGTTTTATATATTTTATTTATGCAAATGCAACACGTGATTTAATAGGAAAATATTAAAAAAACCGTATAAAACAGATACTAATTTATGAATAAATCATCATTTTTCATTGTTGGCCAACACGCAGTTATTGAGGCTCTTAGAAACCCTAAAAGAAAAGTTTTAAGAGTATTTTTAACGGAAGAGTCTAAAAAAAATATTCATAGAAAAAACCCAAATAAAAACATTTTAGAGGATGTCAAAGTTTACTTTAAATCTAAAAAAGAATTAGACAAATATACTTCTAAAGAACAATTAATGCATAATGGTTATGTTGCAGAGATTGAACATTTGGATCAACCTGATCTAAAACAATTTATAAAAGATAAAAATAATTTAACATTTGTCTGTCTTGATGAGGTTACGGATCCAAGAAACATTGGTTCATTGATAAGAAGTGGTGCATCATTTGATATTGACGGATTGATAATTAAAGAAAGACATTTTCCTCGAGATAGTAAACTGATGTATAAATCAGCTAGTGGATGCATGGAGCATATGAATATATTTCAAGTCTCTAACATTAATTCTACACTTAAAAATTTAAGAGAAAAAAATTTCTGGGTATATGGTTTTGATGCAAAAGGTCAAAAAGATTTCACAGACATCAAATGGGAAGGAAATAAAATTCTTTTATTTGGATCTGAAGGGTTTGGAATGAGACAGCACACGGGTAAATATGCAGATTTTTTTGTCAAAATTAATATTAATGATGATATTGAAAGTTTAAATATCTCAAATAGTGCTGCAATCGTGTTTCATCACCTCAGTTATATAAAAAAAAAGAGTTGATTATTTAACAAATAGTTAATAATTATTGCGCATGCCCTTGTAGCTCAGCTGGTAGAGCAATTGATTTGTAATCAATAGGTCCGCGGTTCGAATCCGTGCGGGGGCACCATCATTTTTTATTACCAAGCAGTTAATTTCCAACACTGATCAACGTCTTCGATACGAACATAACAACCAAGAAAAGACATAATTTTAAAAGCAAGAAAACCTACGACAAGAACTAATGCAACTATAACAATAGGATTAACTTTATTCATTAACTCTAGCTAGTTTCTTTTCGCAATTGTTCTATTTTAATTTTTTTTTGTAGACTTCTATTTTTATCATAAAGAAGATTAAACTTTATTTTATTATTAGTTTTTACTGTAATTGATTTAGCGTTTCTCACTTCTAAATTATCTGCAACAGCGCTTATTGGTCTTTTTGATGGATTTAAATTTGTTATAGTAATTTTTGTTTTATCATTCACAATTTTACCTTTCCATCTTCTTGGTCTAAAAGCACTAATAGGTGAAATTGATAATTTTTTTGAATGAAGACTTAAGATAGGGCCATGTACAGAAAGATTATAAGCAGTACTACCGGCAGGAGTAGATACTAATACCCCGTCAGAAACTAATTTTTTAATTATTTGTTTTGAACCTTGTTTAATAGATAGTGATGCTGCCTGCCTACTTTGCCTAAGCACAGATACCTCATTTATTGCTATAGATCTTTTAATTTGATTATTTTTATTTTTAACAATCATCTCTAACGGAGAAATTGAAACTAAATTAGCTTTTGACAAGTTTTTTAAAATATCTTTTGAGGAAAATTTATTCATAAGAAAACCATAATTTCCAGAGTTAATCCCATAAAAATGTTTGTTAGAATTTTTATTCCTTTTTAGTGTTTGGAGCATAAAACCATCGCCACCAATAACAATTATGAGATTGTCTTTTTTAAAATGATTAGATTTAATTTTATTTAATAATAGATTTTTTATGCTTGATGATTTCTTATTTTTATCTGAAATAATTTGAAGTTTACTCATTTAGTGGTGCCCTCGGCCAGACTCGAACTGGCACTCCGCAAGCGGCAAGGATTTTAAGTCTACCGACACAGCGTTAAGTTTTGTTTTGCTTAACATTTTAACAACGCCTCCTATTCAAACCAGTTTAATGCACAGCAGATGCACTGCATATGCACATAGTTTTAACTAGATTTCCCACCAGAAACAACTTTTAATTCGTCTCTTAGGTTATCTAATTTTTGAGCCATCTTAATCTTAGCCTTAGGAAAGAAGTGGATATATCTTCTTGCAACTGGTGAATTGAAACTCCATCCCATCCAATCACAAACTTCCATAAATGTAGCTCCTGCTTCTGCTAGTCTTGATGCACAAGTGTGTCTGCAAGTATGGAATATCCAATCTTTATTTTCAGATTGACCCATCTGCTCTCTTATCATCTGCCACTTATAAGACATCTGTCTATAAGATGTTTCAAAGAAAGTTTTCATATTACTTCTTCTCATAAGAATTTCTTTAGTTCTAGTAGCTAGACCTACAGAAGTATGAGTATCAGTTTTGCTTCTATACACATGAGCTGTCCAACCATCTTTAGACTTTTGCAAATCTTTAGGTGATAGTTTGATTGCTTCCTGTGCTCTACATCCAGTATCAATTAAGACTTTAATAAAATCTTCTAAGTCATTGAAACCAAATCTTTGGCACATTGCATAGATAGCTTCTTCCTGCTCGTAAGTAAAAATAGCAAGCCTTGTTAGCTTCTCTTTTTTTCTAGGTATCTTTAACAATTTCTCTGGTGTTATAGTACCTTGTTCCAAAGCGTGTCTAAACACTCTGTTGATGCAACAAGCCCTTCTATTGTTTGTAGCTGTCTCTTTAAATTGAGCTGTAAATTTATACCACTCTTCTTTATTGATGTCTCTTAACAGCTTATCTTTACCCCAGAAATCATAAAACATTTGAAAATAATATTTCTGTTTTTTGCCATGGTCAGTATCTTTCCAACCAACTTCTGGGTCGTTCCAACAAGCTTCACAAGCTTGCTGTAAAGTCACTTCAGTTGTTGCTCTACCTGCTGGAATATTAACTCCATCAATTAATGCTCTACGAAGTGATTGTTCTTTAGCAAGTGCTTCGTCATGCGTATCACAAGTAGCTGTTTTTCTACCTCTATCTTTTACTGATACGAAGACTCTGAACTTACCATTAGGTTGTCTGCTTATACCCATATTTTATATAGCCTCCTTTGCTCGTTTGGGTAAGTCGGTAAATAGATTTTTATATTTATGACCAACAGTAGTTAGAATAACATCTTTTTGTCTTCTATCTTCTGTGCTTTCATGAAGTTTTATTAAACCCATTTTTACCAACACCTGGTTATTTCTGCTTAATGATGCAGAGTTTAAAAACTCTCCATACAATTCAGCATATTTTTTCTTTGCGTTCTCAACAGTCATTTCATCTGATTTCAAATGACAGACTGCGTGGAACAGCATCAAAGTATGTAAGTAAAGGCCATTACCAATTCCTTTATTATCACTCAACTTACTAAACTTTGAAGCAATCTCACCAAATGATGACATTGTTGTCTCCCTTTCTGTTATTGTTGAGCAAATAAAATGATTGGGTGTTGTTGTTATAAAGCTTCTACCACCAAAAAGAAGCGCACCATTATTTTTTATTCCATTCACTTGCATAATACCTTTATAAATTAAGGTTGCTACGCTAGTCAAGTTATATTAACTAGCGTATTTACTGTAATTTTGTAATATTTGTATCTGTTCCAGTAGCTTTTACTTCTGTATCCAATTCCTGGTCATACAGGCCAGCTTTAGCTAACTCAATCAGCCTATCCATAGCAATAACAAGTCTCCATTTATGGAACCTAAACATCCATACTTTTTCAAACTTGTCCTTGTACTTATTGAACTCAAAAAGAGACTTGTAAGTCTGCTTAAAAAGCCCTGCTGTTGGAACACAATACGAAACATCTTCAAAATAAATATTTAAATTTTTATATTTCATAAAGTTCTCCTTATAATTTTCATATTGTTATTCAATGGAACATCCATAGAACGAGACAATATGTTAATTGGCTTGTTTCGTGTTTCGTTGTTGCTGATTATTTGTTCGTTGTTTCTGCTCTGATAAGAACTACTTACTAAATAGCTGATTTGATTTGCACTTGTCAAATAAAATTTTCGTTGTGAATAAAATTTTATAAAATCAGAGATTGTTTCAAACATGAGTTGTTTCGGTAATCCCAGTGTATTAGTTTTATAATAATCAGACATTACAACTTGCTACTATTCCAGGATTGGCTTTTGCAATTCGTCTACTTCTCTGAAATAGAATTTAGCTGAAGGATAAGTTTCCTTAACTGTTTTTCTAATCTCTTTGAACGAATTGATGTAGCTTCGTATCTTACCTGCAACAACAGGTTTGCTCTCAACGAATAGCTGTCTTTTATTTAGTCCTTTGTCTGATACTAGGACTACTGTTTTATCAATTGTCATTTGATTTACCCTCACTAGAAGACCTAGAAAAGAGACATGCAAAAAGCCCAACTTTTTTTGGTTTAAAATTGAGCACCTTTTGCTTCCACTCTTTATCAACTAAATGTGAAATCATTGCTGATTTACTTACAGGAATTTCACTTACTGCTGATAGGTCTTTCAATTGATTGTCTGTAGTATGCTTTACACACACTGATTTATACTTAGTAGTATCTGTCATTTTTACCTCACTGTTTCACTTGTTAATAATGTTGGCTCTCATGGTAGAAAGAAAGGATTAACCAGGAAGGCTAATCAAAGACCCAGTAAGAGCCAACAAGAAGCAAATAACATCTAGCCTAAAATAATTAAATGGTAGTAATTCCACAGCTTTGTGGTGGAAGCGTGTTTGTTCCACTGTGCTGTGGTGGAAGAAGTTATCTGTCTAATAAGGGAACTTTTCTCTCCAAGAGGGCAACCTAATTATGTACTACTTTGTGGTTATTTTATTTTTAATGGAAGTTTATCTTTTGGATTATCTTTATTCCAGGCAACAACCATTAACTTTATATTCTGTCTCAAATTCTCATCTGAATTAAAATATAAATCTTCTTCAATACACCAATCTTTAAATGGTTTTGATACTGCAAAAACCTTAAGAGGTTGTTTTGTTTTTAAATGTTTTCTGTAAATTTTTATAAAATTATTAATAGCTAACTTAGAGTTTTTTTCATACTCCCTAAATAGTCTTAACTCCAGGAACCTTTTTTTAGTCTGCACTGAACCAATAGAATAATCTAATGCTTCCTGTGGTGTCATATTAATACTTCTTAATATGATTGTAAGAGTTTCCCAGTCATCCTCTGCTAAATTAAACTTTTTCTTCTGTTTACCATGGGCTTTAATTATATCGTATGGAGTTTTTAATTCATGGTCATACATATAAGTTAAGAATTTATCATCACCTACATTGTGATAGGTTTTTCCATCTGCACCTATTTTAGTTCTCTCACCAAATCTGGACACAAGAGGAGCTAACTCACTCACTTTAAATTTTTGTTTTCTTACTCTTCCACCACCAAGATTTGTAGCTTGTCTATGTTTTTCTCTTTGTGCTTTTTGTGTAAGAGATTGTGAATTTTCTGAAACTTTTTTTATAGCTTGAGCTGAATTAGTTGCAGGCTTCCAACTCTTAATAGTCTTTAATGCTTTTTGTTCATTTTCAAAAAAATCATCAAATATACTTGTAAGAGGCTTTGTTCTTTTTGGTTTATAATCTTTAAAAAAGTCATCAAAAATATCTGAAAATTCTGACCTTGAATAATATTTATCTTTAATAAAAGATTGAATATTTTTATCTAATTTCTTTCTTGGTCTTCTGCCCATAGCGTAAGAGATATATCAATTTATAAATTAAAATGTAAGAGCCAGTAAAAAATAAAAAAATCTACCTGGACTACCAGGCACAAAAAAGGCCTGGAAGAGATACGCAACCAGGCCTAATTTTTACTTAATTATTTTGTTTTTTGTATCCAGGCAGGCTTCGAGCTGTCTGCTATAATTTCTGGATTTAAAATTGGTTGTTTGGGCTCCATGTTTGGAATTACTTTTTTAACAATTCCACAGTGTGGCCTCTTGTATAACTCTATTTTAAAGCCATTGCCCTCCCTTGAGCATTTTTTAAGCTGTGTATACCACTCTGGCCAGCTTGTGGCTGTGCTCAATTTTTTAATTGTTATATTATTTTCAGAGTCAAAACTCCATGAAGGCAAATTGAAAGACTTAAATAATTTTGCCTTAGTTAATGGAACCTGGACAGCATAAATTGACATTCTTTTATTTTTCATAAACTCCTACCAATTACAGTTAAAAATAATTGATTGACCATTAGAGCCTTCAGCTTCATGGAAATCGTGCTTTAAGTCTCTTTCAAAAGCGTCATAATCAAAATATCTTGAAAGTGTAGTGTCTTCATTCAAGCCTTCAATTGTGTCATGAGCTAGATTTTCTGCAAAACTACTAAAGTCATCATAATGACCATAGTACGCATCGCCTATATGGTCTAAGTCTTCAATGCTCCAATTCTCTAAGAAGCCATGAACAATGTCAGCACCATGCTCGTCTATAGCTTCCTGGACTTTAATGATATTGTCTAAGCCTGGATATTCTCCAAGGTTTGGAAAATCATTGTAGTCATGAATAGCCCACTCTTCAGCGCCTTCAATTGGTGAGCTTTTTAGAACTTTGTTAATTTGTTCCTGAAGCTCGTCTTTGTCTGCTTTTGGCGTTATCCATTCACCATGTAATACGCCAGAATTATATGAAGCCAGGCAGGCTACATATATTTGGTTATCATTATTATTTGTCATTATTGCCTTCACTTTCTACCAGCTTTTTTTGCTACGCTGGTGTAGTAGTTATAAACTAGCTACGCTGGTGTAGTCAATACATTAATTTAATTATTTTTTACCTACTTTAGAATGATTATAAACTAGCTACGCTGGTGTAGTTTTTGGCTCTTATTCAATAGTGTCCTACTGTTCCACCTGGTCAAGCGTCTTAATTATCTCTTTTTTAAGATATGGAATTATTTCTTTTTTATCTTCTGGATATATTACAGTAATATTTCTATTGGTTAATCTACAAAGGCTGTCCAGTATGTCCTCCAGCTTTTGTATTGTCCTGGCTTTGTCTTGTGTTGTTGTCATGTCTCCTATAGTGGAACTTAATTTAAAAAGTTTAAAACAGATAAGAGCACATTGAAGCGCAACAAAAAATTTCAGCGCTTTGAATGTAAATATTAAGCTTTTATTGTGTAAATAGTTCTAAAGTCTACTAACAAAATAAGTAATTGCTATATTTATAGACCATAAACAATTAATTTTTTGTGCATTAGTGCACCTGGCCTATCTTTTTTATTATTTTTTAAGCCAATTGGGGGAAAATTTTTCCTGGCATATTGCGTGACCCCCTCGGAAATTTGTACCAAATTATTTAGACATCTGCTTTATCAAACAAAAACTCAAAGAAACCCACTAGGTTCTTATCAAGATATGTGTCAAAACCAATTGTCTTCTTAGGTTTCCTCTTTGTATTATCAACCACCAGCATCAACTTAGGTTTATGAAGTTTAAAATAATCTGGTTCCATAGGCTTATGCTGAAGTTTATCTCCATCTTCATCCATAAGTTTAGCTAGGTATATAATATTATTAATATTCATAATGATAATAAGTAATGGATTTCTAACTAACTCTATTAGTTTACCTTAGGTATACTCCTATAGTAGCTAGTGTTGAACCCCCATATCTAATAGTGTCCATGTGTTTTACATCCATTTGTTTGAAGGTCTTTTATAAAACTGTTGATGGTCTAAGAACCTATCTAATTCGTCTCGTAAAGCCTCCTCACGCCTCTGTATATGAGCAGTCTCCTGGTCTTTGGCCAGTTGCTCTACCCAATACCTACAAGCCATTGAGAGAACGTCTAATCGGTCATCTATGGCTAATGAACCTTTGATATTACTTATTCGGCTCATTTGATAAAACAATTGATACCTTAATGCTTTCTCAACAGCATACATATCATTTGCAGAGTTGTAGTCTTTGTGCACTACATTACTATCAATGATTAATCTGTGCTGTTGCATCAATGGCTCTAAAGTATCTATAATTCTTTTTTCTTTAGCTTCTTGATGTCTAATTTCTTCTATTGTGACTGGATAGGTTTTTGTGACAAAAGGAAGTAGAAGTTTGGTAAACATACCTCCTCCATAGTTTTCCTCGACCAAGATAAGATTTGCTTCTTGTTGTTTCGCAATGTTAGCGATTGATTGAAGTGTCTTGTCGGTATAACCACCAACTAAACCACCAGCATCGGTGATAAAGACATTACCATTCAACATCTTCGCACAGGCATAACTTGTCTCGTTATCCCCTCTCCCACTAGGGTCTATAGCTAATACTGAACCTTGGTATTCCATCCAGTCACCTTGTATTTGCATTGGCCTATAGAAAGCATCCGAATGTAAACCTACGCATGGTAGCTCCTCGTGTTTAAGTTCTGGACTAGAAGCCCATATAACTTTTTCTGGAGCTGTACTTGGGTTTAATGACATAACCACTAAATCATTAAGTTTTAATGGATATTTATTTTCATCACTAAGCGAAGTATCCAGCATGAACTGTAGATTAAAACCAGAAGCACCATAACTAAGTTTCCTTTTGTTTAGGTCTTCATCGTCAAATCTATCTGGGTCTGTAGGTTTTCCTTGTTCATCTATATTCCAAGTATTTCGTATCATTGGAGCTAATGTATCTCCAAAGTTTCTTACTTGTTTTTCTGTAGGATACCTGGCAGGCCAAACCCTTTGTTTATAACCTCTAGTAGTTAATAGGTTATATAAAGACATTTCTGTCTGCATTGTGCCAAGAAAAATTATGCGACCTTGGGGTTTGATAATACTTTCAAACTCTTTAACTTGTTCTGAAAGTTTATCTCTCATACCCATTGTTGCAGAGTTATTGGCTGACTCAACATCATCGGCAATTATCAGGTCGCTTCGAGAGCCTGTCATCTGTCCTGTAATTCCTAAGGACTTAACTGAAGGAGCATGACTTGCTCTTGCAGGTCTTACATCGAAACTCACTTTTGACTGTCTCTGGTCATCACTAGGTCTTAGGTGAGCTAAAACATCAATCTCATTAATAAGTCTTAATGTAAATGTTGAGAAGTCATCTGCTCTGTTTTTAGATGCAGAGACTACTAATATGTTTAATTGAGGATTTAATAATAACTGGTGACATACATAAGCTGAAGTCACCCATGATTTACCTACTCCTCTAAACGCATTAATTACAATTCGTTTATGTTTAGACTGAATAAAATTAGCAATATCATACTGAACCTTAGTAGGCTGTGGTAATGCTAAATGTTTCCAGACTAAGTATAAAAAATTTCTAAAGTCTTTTAATTTAGTTGGTATTTGGTTTTCCATGTAGAACCAATTCCTCTTCTGTATTAAATGGAAGTTCATCCACTAATGCTTTCAGTGGTGAGTTGTCTGCTGGAATTGCCTCAATACCATTGTCCTTTAAAAACTGTCTAGCAACATTAAGGTCACTAGATTTCGCTTCTGGGTCTTTAACACGATTTAACAATTCTTGTGCTAAGACTTCATGTAATTCTTTTAATGTTTTACTCATCTTTAATAATCCTTTTGATAGCTTTTGAACCATCTATATTTACTTCTAATTCTGCTTTTACCTTTCCACATTTATAATTAACATTGTATGATTTAGTTCTTTCAGCTTCTCTCTTACCTTTTAAACAATCACTCATCCCATCTTGTATTCTGTGTTCTTTCAATTCTCCTGCTATAAACATACATAACGCTACTACTGTGCTAATGGGTTCCATTTGTGTATTTAATTTCTCTATTTGCATCTTTTAGTTTTTCAACATCTTCTAAAAGTTTCTCTACTTGCTTTTGTAAAAATTCTATATTGACTTTATTAGTCATGTTCATTTCTTGAGTGGACTGAAGCTTCTCTACAGTTTTGTATAAATCTTCAATTAACATAAACTGCTCACTATCAGCAGGAAGTGACCCCATTTCTCCACGAGGCCATTTTATTCTAAATTCTGTATTCTTCTCTAAATCAGAACCCATAAGTTCTAATCTAGTGCTGTGCTTGTTAAGTGTTTCTACAATACCAAAATAAGCCCATACACCTACAGCTACAGCTCCTATAATTGACAACAAGTTTCTTAAAGGTAAAGCAACTTGTGTATTATCTGATACCTTCATTTATTCTTTTGCACTCTTCTCTTTTTTCTTACAAGTTTAGCTCTTTGTTCCCAAAGCCATGATGTAAGCTTTACAGAGTAAGTCTCTATAACTGAAAAGAAAGTGTCTAAACTTCCAAAGAATTTATATAAAAATTTATCTATCATATTATGTTTACTTCTTTGCACTCAAATTTGATTGCATATTTTTCTGTGTTTACTTCTTCCTCACCTAAATCTATTAAAGCTTGATAAGAACGAAGATAACCTGCACTAGCGCACTGGTAATATGTTGGATATTCTCTTGGTGTTATCTGTTCATACAGACACTTAGGTTCACCTGCAAAACTACACAGGTAAAGTATTAAAACATACTTCATGACCTACCTTGTCTATTGTACTTTTTAAAACTTCGTTTCTTATGTTTGTTTAATGATTTTGTATGTCTACGAGGTCGCTTCTTTGGTTTTGGCCTAGGTTCGTAATGAACGAATTTTTGTTTAGCCATCCCATTTTAAAAAACCTATTACACCTGCAATTATAGAACCTAAAAATAACAATACTGAAATAGCACCTTTACCTTTAGATACTTCTACTCTTAAACTTTTAACTTCTTTATTTAACTCTTTAATACTTTCTTGAATTTGCTTCATTCGTTCAGCACAAAGTTTTTCGTGTGCTGAAAGTCTTACCCCTGTTGCTTGTTCAGCATATTTAGCAGGGGTAATTTTTCTAGGCATTTTACAATACTATTGTATTAGCTTCTTCTTCAGTTAATGGCGTACCTGCAACTAACTTCGCTTTTGCACTAGCTTTAAGATTAGGAATATTATCTAATCTTGTTTGTTCTTCTGTTTTAGCAGTTTCAATTTGTTCATTAGTTGGAAAATCACTTGGTCTTGTAATTTCATTTCCATTGTCATCATAAAATATAAGAGTAGATAAATCTTCTCCATTTAATTTATAATTCCAATTTCCTAACTTATTAATTGCGTGACTATAAAATGCTGTTGCCATAATTTTTCTCCTTATATAAACCACACGACATAATGGCTATTTACTGTTCCATTATCTCCTGCGTCATAGTTAATTTTTAAATTGTTTGCACCAGAATATCTTGCACCTTTCATTCTAAATCTTGGTGTTTGACCAGAAGTAAAATTGTGTAATAAAAATGCACTTGACCTTGTAGTTAATTGTGCTGATGATGTACTTTCGTGTTCTTCATCATGGACATTCTCACCACTTTCAAAATAATTCCAATTAGAACCATCATCTGTTGAGTATTGAAAAATTATTTTTGTATGGTTCCAATCATGCTCATATCTCATTATAGAATATTGAAAGATACAAGTTTTGTTAGCAGTTAAAGCACCTGCATTTAAATTAAATTCTGAACCTGTAATATCAACTAAACTTGTACTAGATGTATCTGTTTGGTCGCTAAAAGAATAAGTAAATAAATTTCTTCCATCAGAAAAATTACCTGAAGAAATTATACCACCTGCTGAACCAAATTCTAAAGCAGTACCACCAGAATTTACTTTTAATGATTGTCCTGCTGTTCCAAGTGAAGTTAATCCAGTACCACCTTTAGATACTGGTACAGTTGGTAAACTTGATGAAGATAAACCATCTGCAATACTTAATGTTTGACCAGAAGGGATTGTAATAGAAGAACCACTGCTTCCCTCAATCTGGTCTACTTTTATTTTACTAGCCATATTGTTTCTCCTTTAAATTTATGATTAGATTATTGTTAGTGTTCCTGTGCCAGATATTGTGTAAGTGACATTATCGGCAACTGTTATATCTCCTGCGAGGAAATAATTTCTGTTTGATGCAAGAGTTAATGTAGCATTACTAGAAATTGTATCGTAGTTTTTGTAAGCGTCATCTGTACTTGTGACTTCGCCACCTGCTACACCATAAACTAATTCTGTACCTGCATCATTTACTACTACAGCTTTTCCTGCATTATTAGCTATGTCGCCAACAATATCAGCTATATCTCTAGCTTTTGTCATATTAGTTTTTCTCCTACAATGTATTTGTGATTTTTATTAAAGAACTATTGTGTTAGCTTCTTCTTCAGTTAATGGCGTACCTGCCACTAATTTAGCTTT
>CACKXG010000001.1 GCA_902604035.1 uncultured Pelagibacteraceae bacterium | reverse complement strand
CTCTATAGGCCCAAATTCCAATTAAAATGGCCGACAATAAGAGTAGACAAAAACCAAAAAATTCTATCCCTATATTTAAAGCGACAAACAAAGAATATAATATTGCAGTTATAACCCCTGCCCATTCAAAGATTTTATTATTCATAAAAGTTTTTTAAAATTATTATAAAGGATTGTAGAATAGTTATTCATATCTTTCATGTTATCTTTTGCAGATTGATCAAACTTTTCTAATGCACCAATACCAAGCTGATCTTCCAAAGCTTTTTTATACTCCGGAACACACCCCCATTCATTTACAGTAGTATCTTTTATTTCTATATGAAATTGAATTCCATAAGCATGATTTTGATATTTAAAAATTTGATACTTTGTGATTGGAGAAGAGGCTAATAAAGTTATATCTTTATTATTTTCAATACCCTGAACCTCATAAGAATGCCATTGTAAACTTTTAATTTTATCAGGAAATTTTGAAAATAATTTATCTTCATCTTTTTCATTAGAAAAATTAATATCCATAATTCCTATTTCTGCTGGTTTAGATTTCACTAACTTTTCACTGAGTTTTATTGCTCTATTTTTATTTTTATTAGAAACTAAGTAAATTTTTTTAAAATTGTTTTCCTTAAAGTCAGTGATTTCAAACGAGAGATTATTTTCAAAAATTAAAAGATTCTTATTCTCAATCTTTTGTGGGTTATTGCAATCCTGTTTGATTATTTGATAAGATTTTTCAGATACTTTTGGAGGAGCATTTTCATTTAATTTTATATTTTGAAATCTATTGTTAGTGAATTTTTTAATATTCCATTCACTTGCAAGGTAATGTTTTCCTTGAGTTTGAACACCCGCAACCCATCGCCACCCAAGAGTATTTGATGCAGCATCTCCATCATAAAGATGTTGCATAAAAAATTCTGCACCTAATTGCCAAGGCAATTCTAAAGTAAAAATCCAAATACTAGCAAACCACATTCTTGTGTGATTATGCAAATAATTGTTTTCTTTAAGCTCTTTCACCCATTCATTAAAGCAATCTACTTTTGTTTTTCCCTCGATTGCTGCAATGTAATCTTTATTATCTTTAAATTCGTTTTTGATTTGATTTAATTCGATAAGATAATCAGCCCAAACATTTGGTCTAAGTTCTAACCAACCTTTCCAATAAGTTCGCCATAGAACTTCTTGAATAAACTTTTCATTTTTTGAAAAAGAAAATTTACTTAGAGCTTTCTGAATGACTTCTTGTTCATTAATTATTCCATGAGTTATATATGGTGATAAGCAAGATATATTAGATCTTTTTTCAGGTCCAAAATCAAAATTTCTTAATTTTGAATATTCTCCAAGATTATTATTAACAAAATTATTTAATTGATTTAAGGCCTTAGCCCTTGAAGCTTCAAATATCATTTTAAATTATTTTGATTTTTTTTTCTTAAGACCTAATTTGTCACTATGTCTTAATCTTAAAACAACAATGGCTCCAGCTATTAACAAAATAGCTACTGCTTCATAAACAAGTGCAGTAGGATCCATTTCTTTGCCTTGTAGAATAATAAATCGTGCAAGGGCGGTAATCGCAATAAGAAGTGGTAGTGTAATACTAATAGATTGTTGATTCCAAAAAACCCTAACCATTGCTAGTACCTCCAAATAAAGAAACATTAAAAGCAAATCTGCTAATGTAACAGATTGATTTAAAAACATGTTTTTCATTTCAATCCCAACAGCAATAACAGTACTTATTAAGATAATAACCATTAATGCTAACTGTAAGTTTTTTGCTATCTTATCCATTATTTATCTTTACTAAAAGGTAACCATTTTTCAATTGCAGATTTTAAGGGACCATCATAAGGGATTGAATAAGAATTCGGGTTTGGACTTGTTAAAACTTCAATTCCTTTTGAAAATACAAAAATAAACACTATTACAAAAACTATGACCATGATTTTAAAAGGATCAAAATTTTTTGTTTGAAAAACACTTGCAGACTTCTCTTCTGCTCTATGAAATTGTTTAAAAGTCATATAGACGGCAAATATTAAACCTATATGAGCTAAAAAAAGTCCAGCCCATCCAAATGCAAAAGTTGTGTAAGAAAAAACATATAAACTAAAAACAGTAGTCCAAATAAAACTTAAAACTAAAAGAATTTGTAATCTAACTGTTTTAGGAAGTGCGCGTAGATCATTCTTACTATCATCAAATAAAATATTTGCAGCATCTCTCATCCAATTCTTTATTGATTCCATGATCTAAGGATATAATTTTTAGTGATTTAAACAAATGTTAATTTGTCCTAAACGTTACTAAGAACGAAGCTTTTTTTTGTGAAAATTGATAAATTTTTCAACGTTAGATTTATTAAATGACTTATTTTCTTCAAATGATACTTTTTTCATCGAGTAAGCGCTGCTATTAGTAACTCTAGATTGAATTGTAATATTTCCTTTATACAATTTAAGTTTAACTGAGCCATTAACTTTGCTTCTTTTTAAATCTACAATTTTTTGAAGTTTAAATCTTTCTTTTGAATACCAATAACCATTGTAAATTAACTCTGCATATCTAGACATTATCTGATCTTTTTTATGCATAGTTTCTTTGTCTAAAGTAACAGATTCAATTGCTCTATGAGCATTTATTAAAAGAGTCCCACCAGGTGTTTCATACACTCCTCTAGATTTAATACCTAGAAATCTATTCTCTACTAAGTCAACTCTTCCAATTCCATTTTTGCCTGCTAGATCATTTAACTTTGTTAATAATTTAGCTGGAGATAATTTTTTTCCATTAATTCCAAAAGGATCACCATTTTTAAAATTAATAGTAACAAAAGATGGATTGTTAGGTGCTTTTTCAGGAGAAACTGTTCGTTGAAAAATAAATTCAGGAGCAGAATTTTTTGGATTTTCTAAAACCTTACCTTCAGTTGATGTATGAAATAAATTATCATCCACTGAAAAAGGAGGTGCACCTTTTTTATCTTTAGGAATAGCTATGCTATGTTTTTTTGCATAATTAATTAAGTCTGTTCTAGATTTTAGCTTCCAAATTCTCCACGGAGCTATAATTTTAATTTTAGGACCAAAATAATGATAGCCTAATTCAAATCTAACTTGATCATTGCCTTTACCAGTTGCTCCATGCGAAACTGCATAAGCCTTAAATTTTTTAGCTACTCTTATTTGATCTTTTGCAATAAGAGGTCTTGCTATTGATGTCCCTAATAAATAAACACCTTCATAGATCGCGTGTCCTCTGATCATGGGATAAACATAATCCTTAACAAAAATATCTTTTAAGTCTTTAATAATTATATTTTTAACACCAAATTTTTTTGCATTAGTAATAATTTTTTTTCTATCAATTTCTTGTCCAACATCTGCTGTATAACAAATTACATCTGCATCATAATTTTCTTGAAGCCATTTTAAAATTATAGAGGTATCGAGCCCTCCAGAATAAGCTAGAACAATTTTCTTTTTTGATTTCATTGAATTAACTACAAGCTTTTCTTGAAGCGTTATAAGCTTTAGTAAATCCTAGCAATGAGTAATGATCAATTGTTTGAGAACCTTGTTGATTGTATCCAGTGATCATAATTCTAGATCCTTTTCTCATTTGTTTAATCATTTTTAATTCGATTTTATTGTCCGCAATCCACGCAAAACCTTGTTCTTTAATATCAAATTTAAATTTATTCTTCCCTGAAGCAGCTGTTACAGAATTATTATTGTTGAATTCATAACCCGGGGTAACACTTACTTCATTTTTTATATTATCGTTTGGTCTAAATGCTACAAATAATTTTGCATCTCTTTTGTTTGTTTTTGGAGCTTGCAAAATAGGTAAAGATTGCGCAAAGCATACTTTACCGTCAGCATCCATAACGACCATTGCCTCCCAATCTTTATATTTACCAATTTTTTTAATTTCTTGAGCTGAAACTTGAGCAAGACCACTCATAAAAAATATTCCTAACAATATTGTAATTTTTTTAATTATGGACATGGATTTGGATAAATTGTTTGTACGTGGTTAATTTCTTTAATGACATCATCAGATAAGTTTACATTTACACTTTCTATATTTGTTTTCAACTGCTCCATTGTAGTTGCTCCAATTATTACACTAGTCATAAAGTCTTGGATTTCACAAAATTTTATCGCCATCTGACTCATATCTAGATCAAATTTTTCACTAATTTTATAATAATGTTCAACCGCATCTTCAGTATTCGGCTTTCTATACCTAGTCCAGAAATCGAAATCTCTCTCCATTCTTGATCCTTTGGGAAAATTTCTGTTTCTATATTTTCCGCTTAAATATCCACTTGCAAGTGGAGAGTAGGCTAAGCAGCCAATATTTTCTCTTATAGAAACTTCAGCTAGTCCAACTTCGTAAGATCTATTTAATAAACTATAAGGATTTTGAATCGACATCATTCTTGGCAACTTTTTATCTTTGGATAACTGAAGATAATTTAAAACTCCCCAAGGGGTCTCATTTGACAAACCAACGTATCTTATTTTTCCTTGATCAATATATTTATTTAACTCTGCAAGAACATCTTCAAATTTATTCCATTCATTTTCCTTATGAACATAACCAAGTCTTCCAAAATTATTTACATTTCTTTCTGGCCAATGAAGTTGATATAAATCTATAAAATCAGTTTTAAGTCTTTTAAGACTATCATTTAAAGCAGTTTCTAAATTTGGACCTGTAAAACTATTTTCTCCACTTCTTAAATAATCTCTTGCTGGACCAGCAACTTTTGTTGCAAGAATGACTTTGTCTCTTTTTTTTGTTTTTTCAAACCAGTTACCAATTATTTCTTCAGTATCACCGTAGGTTTCTTTTTTTGGTGGTACCGCATATAATTCAGCAGTGTCCCAAAAGTTTACTCCTTGATCTAAAGCAAAATCCATTTGTTCAAATGCTTCAAGCTTAGTATTTTGTTCTCCCCACGTCATAGTACCGAGACAAATTGTACTCACTTTAATATCGGTATTACCTAAATTTTTGTAATTCATTAGAAATATTAAGTTAAAATTTTGTTAATCTTTTAAGGTATCTTGAATAATTAGTAAAAGAATATATATATTACTTATTATGGAATTTGATAAAAACGGAATACTAAATAGAGCAAAAGCAGCACAACAAACAGCTGCTGTAATGGATGAAGGCTTAAGAGCCTACATGCTAAAAGTTTATAACTACATGGCAACAGGTATATTGCTAACTGGAATAGTAGCACTATTAACATTTAAAATGTCTGTTGTTACTAATGATGCGGGTTCAATCGTTGGTCTAACGCAGATGGGGAATGCAATTTATTTATCAGGTCTTAAATGGCTTGTAATGTTAGCACCTCTAGGTATCGTTTTTTACATGAGTTTTGGAATTAATAAAATGAGTGCATCAAAGGCACAAACTACGTTTTGGGTTTTTGCAGCTTTGATGGGTCTATCATTATCTTCAATTTTATTAGTTTATACTGGAATGAGTGTAACAAGAGTTTTCTTCATTACATCTGCAACATTTGGAGCGATGAGTATCTATGGATACACAACTAAAAGAGATCTTACAAAGTTAGGATCTTTTTTAATGATGGGTCTAATTGGAATCATTATAGCTTCAATTGTTAATATCTTTATGAAATCTTCTATGATGTATTTTGTGATTTCAATTTTAGGTGTTTTAATATTTGTTGGTTTAACAGCTTATGACACTCAGAAAATCAAAAATATGTATGTTGCATCAGACTCAGGAGAGTTAATGGGCAAGAAAGCTGTAATGGGCGCTTTAACTTTGTATCTAGATTTTATCAATCTATTTATAATGTTGTTAAGACTATTTGGTCAAAGAAGATAAATTTATTTTTGAAGTCTCTTCCAGTTGGTATTTTTTAATAAAATTCTAAGATCGTAAGAATTTTTTAGTATTTTACCACTCGTATCAGTAATCAAATACTTAAGATTTTTATTTTTAGGCTTAAAATTTTTACAAATTTTATATAGGGCATTTTCAGTAGCATTTCTAAAAACACTAAACCCCACTTGCTTACTTGAAATACTTAAACCGTAATCTTTCCAAGAACCTTCAGAAACCATCTTGGCATATAAGTCTAATATAATTTTTAGCTCATCTTTTTCAAAAAAATGTTTTTCTTCTATTTTATTATGCGGATTATTTACTACTAATTTTAAATTACTACGCATCAGTCTTATGTTTATTAATTAATGGTACTTGGAACCCTGTAAATATTATTGTTATTGGAAGCATTCCCCATACTTTAAAATTAACCCAAAATTCTTCTGTTTGAGTTCTCCAAACAATTTCATTTAATAAAGCAAGACCAAAGAAAAAATACATCCATCGTTTATTAAGAATTTCCCACCCAATATCAGTTAGAGGAATAGATTTACCCATAATTTTTTTTAAAATAGGTTCATTGGTAAAATATTTCCCAAAAAATAATGCAAGAGCAAACATAATATTAATGATAGTTGGTTTTACATAAATAAATATAGGATCATTAAAGTAGATTGTTAATCCACCAAAAAAAGTAATTAAAATTCCACTTACTAAAGGCATTGGAGGAATTTTTTTTTCAAAAAACCAAACTATTGCTAATGCTACTAAAGTTGCAACTATTAGTGGAGGTATTGCTACTGATAAATTTTTACCACTATTGTAATAATAGAAAAAAAATATTGCTAAAGGACCGAAATCAGTAACAAATTTTAAAAAAGATTTATTCACCAAAAAGATATTAACATATTTGCCACATCACAAAACATATATATTTTTAGCATTGATTTTTATTTCTAAATACCCATACTAACATTAATGCCAGTTCAAAAAGCAAAATTTTCAATTGGAGACATCGTAAAGCATAAACACTTTGAATTTAGAGGTGTGATTTATGATGTTGATTTTGAATTTAATAATTCTGAAGAATGGTATCAATCTATTCCAAAAAATGTGAGACCAAGAAAAGATCAACCGTTTTATCACCTATTAGCAGAAAATGATGAGATAACTTATGAAGCTTATGTTTCTGAGCAAAATTTGCTGGTGGATGATTCTGATGAACCAATAAAACACCCTTTAATTGAAGAGATTTTTTCAGGAAAAAAGGGCTCTAGTTATTTCAAGCTTTCTAATTAAGGCAACCATCATTCAACCACATTTAGCTCAAATCTAGGCCATACAAATTAGCTATATTTTTAGTATCTTCTGGTCAAGAGTGTTAAACGTTAATTTCGATCTTATTATCTCCCCTCTGCATTCTTGATCAGAAAACTATTTCATAATAGAAATCACCAAAAAAAATTCTAAATTAAAATATGTTTAAACTTTTTGAACCTAACAAGATTTTCAAAATTACTTCAAAAGCACCTAAGTACGTTTTATTTTTGTTTATTGTTGTATTAAGTGTTGGTTTAGTTGAAGCATTAGTCATATCTCCTGAAGATTACAAACAAAGTGATGCAGTTAGGATTATGTATGTTCACGTCCCTGCCGCTTGGATTTCACTTGGAATATTTTCTTCTATAACTCTGTTATCTATTTGTGGTTTTGTATTTAGAAACAAAAACTTTTTTTTAATTTCTAAAAGTTTAGCTCCTTCGGGATTTGTTTTTAATATTATAGCTTTAGTTACAGGATCAATTTGGGGAAAACCAACTTGGGGAACATGGTGGGCTTGGGATGCAAGAATTACTTCAATGCTAATATTAGCTTTGTTCTATGCAATGTATTTAATTGTATGGAGAATTTATGATAAGGAAGAAAAAGTCTATAAGATTTCAACTTTTATAACTATTTTAGGAATTATTAATGTCCCAATTATAAAGTACTCAGTTGATTGGTGGAATACACTCCATCAACCTGCATCTATTAATATTATGTCAAAAAGCTCAATTCATTCATCAATGCTTTACCCATTATTGATAATGACTGCGGCATTTGCTCTTTTTTCATTGTTAATTTTCTTAATGAAATATAATACAGAACTGATAAAAATTAAAAATAAAGGCTTAGATAGATTATGATAAATGAATTACTTTTTATGAATGGATATGCAGTGTACGTGTTATCTGCTTTTAGCTTTACCTTATTAAGTTTCTTAGGTTTATATTTGGTAACTAAAATGCAATTTGTTAAAGAACAAAATAAATTTGTTGCTAAATTTGGATCACTTACTACTGAGCAAGCTAATTCTGCAAAATCACAAAGAATAAATAAAGAAATTTTAGCAAACGTAACAAATAATTAACTTTTAAACCATGTATGGTAGAAAAGTTAAATTAAGATTTTTGTTTGTAGTAATAATCTTAATTACTTTAATTTTAACAACATTTTTGATTTTAAAATCATTAGAGGAAAATGTTGTGTATTTTCAATCTCCTTCTGAAATAAAATCACTTTCTGAAATAGATAAAAGCAAAATAAGAGTTGGAGGAATGGTTAAAAAAAACTCTATTTCCATAAGTTCAAATGAAGTTAATTTTATAATTACTGACTTTAAAAATGAAATAAATGTTACTTACTCAGGAGCAGTACCAAATTTATTTGCTGAAGGAAAAGGGGTTGTTGCAGAAGGTTTTTTGAAAGATAGAAACTTTTTCTCTGCAACAAAAATTTTAGCTAAGCATGATGAAAATTATATGCCACCGGAAGTAAAAGAAGCATTAGGAGAAAAATAAATTGATCTATAGTCTTATCGGGTATTATTCATTAATAATAGGATTAATTATTGGATTATCATTATTTTATTTTTCATATAAAAATTTTAATAACTCAAACACTTTAGATACCAAAATATTATCATTTACATTTTTACAATTATTTTTTGTTGTCATTAGTTTTTTGTGTTTGATTTTTTCTTTTGTTATTTCGGATTTTAGTAATGAAACAGTATTTAATAATTCTCACACTACCAAACCATTATTTTACAAAATAAGTGGAACTTGGGGAAATCATGAAGGAAGTTTATTATTATGGTTACTTGTTTTAACTTTATTTATTTTCTTATTTTTAGTAAGGACTAAAAATCAGCCAGTAAAATACAAAATTTTAACTCTAGTTTTTCAACAAATAATAATAGTTGGTTTCTTTTTATTTTTAATCAAAACATCAAATCCATTTAATTATATTTTTCCAATACCTACTGAGGGTCTTGGATTAAACCCAATTTTACAAGACCCTGCTTTAGCAATTCATCCGCCTGTTTTATATTTAGGCTATGTTGGTTCTTCAATTATTTTTTCATCTGCTTTGGCAGCAACAAGTTTAAAAATTATTTCTACTAGTTGGGCATCCCATATAAAAAAATGGATCTTAATTTCATGGATATTTTTGACTTTAGGAATACTGCTTGGATCAATTTGGGCTTATTACGAATTGGGTTGGGGAGGTTTTTGGTTTTGGGATCCAGTTGAGAATGTTTCTCTAATGCCTTGGCTTGCATTAACCACTCTTTTACATTGTATTTTAGTATTAGAAAAAAAATCTATTTTAACCTCATGGGTGATAATTCTTTCTATTACAACATTTACATTAAGCATGTGTGGAACATTTTTAGTAAGATCGGGAATTTTAAATTCAGTTCATACATTTGCAAATGATCCTGAAAGAGGTTTGTTTATTCTTGTTTTTCTTTTCATTTTGATTTTTTTATCTATTTTAATTTTTTTCTTTTTTCATAAAGATAATGACGGAGAATCTCATAGTTTTTTTTGGTTGAGCAAAGAAACTTCAATATTAATTAATAACTGGTTCATGATGTATTTTTTATCAGTTGTATTAATAGGTACCGTTTATCCAATTTTTTTAGATGTAATTTCTTCTCAAAAAATATCTGTCGGACCACCATTTTATCATAAATTGATAATTCCATTTTTAATTCCATTTTTACTTATGATGGCGATAGGTCCAAAATTAAAATGGATCAAATCTCAACTAGAAGATAAGATTTATTTAATTTCTTTTTTAATTATCTCAATTTTATTAGCACTTTTAGTATTAAAAAATTTTAATCAAAATATTTTAATAAATACAATTTTGATATCGAGTGCGCTTTATTTATTCTTTATGACGTCGAGAGATTTTTTTGTAAAAAAATATAAAAATATTTCACAAAATATTGCTCATTTTGGATTTAGTTTATTAATCTTAAGTATTTTATTTAATAATTTATTTGCAAGCGAAATTATTACTAATCTTAAGGTTGGTGAAACTTTTGAAAATTCGAAAACCAAGATAGTTTTTGAAAGTGTTGATCAGAAAAAAGAAAAAAATTATAATGCTATTATTGCAAATTTTTCTATAAGTAATTTAAATGGTGAAGAGGATAGATTTTCGCCAGAGCTGAGAATTTATAATCAACCTGTCATTGCCACAAGTGAAGCTGATATTAAAACAACACTTATGTCAGATAAATTTATTGTAATTAATCTGGTTCAAAATCAAGATTTTTTCAACGTAAGATACCAAGTTAAACCATTTATGCTATGGATCTGGTTATCAGTAATTCTAATATCTTTTGGGGGCATTGTTAGCTTTTTACAAAAAAGATCATGAAAAATAAAATATTACCTTTTTCAGTTATTATTATTTTTGGAATAATATTTTTTATTTTTTACAAAGGTCTAGAAGATTCAAAAATATATATTCCAGATGTTAATACTAAAAAAGAGATACCAGTGTTTAATACTAAAGAATTTTTTTCTAGAGAAAATGTAAAATCATCAAGTATCTTTGAGTTAGATAAGTTTTATATATTAAATATTTGGTCATCCTGGTGTGTACCATGTCGACAAGAGCATCCTTTTTTGATGAATTTAAATTTAGAGAATAAATTAAATATTATTGGGATGAATTATAAAGATAATTTAAAAAATGCAGAAAATTTTTTAAAAGAACTGGGAAACCCTTATAAAGAAATCTTTATTGATTTAGATGGTACAATTGCAATTGAGTGGGGAGCATATGGTGTTCCGGAATCATTTTTAATTTATAATAATGAAATTATTAAAAAATATATTGGACCTCTTAACCAAGAATTAATTGATGAAATTAATTTATTCATAAAATGAAATTTCTTAAATTTTTTTTAATTGTTATAATATTATTCCCTTCGAGCAGTATTAATGCAGATGAGAATGATAAAAGAAATAAAATAACTAAAAATTTACGATGTCTTATATGTCAAGGTCAATCGGTCTACGATTCAGATTCTGAATTTGCAAACAGTTTAAAAATTGTAGTTGATAAAAAGCTTCAAGAAGGTCTTTCTGAAGATCAAATTTATGAATATTTTAAAACTAAATATGGAGAATGGATACTTTACGATCCTGGTTTAAATAAAAATACATATATTCTTTGGTTATTGCCGATATTGATATTTTTAATCGGAGGTGCAATAATCTATAAAAGCTTTATAGTTAAAAAATAAATTAATTAGTGATGAAATTAAAAAAATTTTTAATCAGTCTGTTAATGATTACATTTGCATTTTCTTCAATTGCAGAGGAAAAAGTTTTAAAAGATCAAAATACAGAATTTAGTGTTTACACAGGAATGTTTGATTTTAGTGATGATGGAAAAAAATCAACTTTAATTGGTTTTCAACATCAGAATGAAAATTTAAATAGAGATACTTTTTTAGGAAATCTTTCTCCTATTACTGGATTTTTAATTACAGCTGATAATGCAGGATATATTTATACAGGTGTTCAAGCTCAATACAAATTAGGGGCATTAAATTTAACTCCCAGCTTTACACCAGGAATATATCATGAGGGAGACGGTAAAGACTTAGGCCATTTAATTGAATTTAAAAGTGAGTTACAAATTTCACTTGATCTGTCAAAAACAAGTGAATTAGGTTTTTCCTACAATCATATATCTAATGCAAGTCTAGGAGATAAAAATCCTGGGGCAAATAGTTATATGTTTAATTTCTTTAAAAGCTTTTAATAAAGAAACATCATGAAAATCAATGACTGTTATAATTTTGAAGATTTTAGAAAATTAGCAAAAAAGAAATTACCCGCTCCTATTTTTCATTATATTGATGGTGGAGCAGATGACGAAGTCACTTTAAATAGAAATACAGATGCTTTTAATGATTGTGATTTAGTTCCTAATATTCTTAATAGTGTTGGCGAGCCAGATTTATCTACCACTGTTTTTGGTAGAAAAATCAGTATGCCGTTATTTTTATCTCCTACGGCAATGCAAAGTTTGTATGACCCTGAGGGTGATAAAGCTTCCGCAAGAGCTGCAGAAAAGTTTGATACAATTTATAGCATGTCCACAATGGCATCTTTTTCAATTGAAGAGGTTGCTAATGTTTCTAGTGGGCCAAAACTTTTTCAACTTTATATTCACAAAGACAAATCAATTACTGATGATTTGATTGAAAGATGCAGTAGAGCAAATTTTGATGGAATGTGCATTACTGTAGATACACTAGTTGCTGGAAACCGAGAAAGAGATCATAGAACAGGTTTTACTACACCACCTAAATTTACTTTGGATAGTTTATTGAGTTTTGCAATGAGACCTGGATGGGTTTTCAAATACTTTACTAATAAAAAATTTGAATTAGCAAATATTAAAAACAAAACTGATAAAGGTACTAATATTGCAAAATCAGTTATGGATTATATTAATGAACAATATGATCCAGCAATGAATTGGAAAGATGCAGAATATTGTATTAAAAAATGGAATAAGCCTATGGCATTAAAAGGCGTAATGTCAGTAGAAGATGCTAAAAGAGCAATAGATATTGGTTGTACAGCAATTATGATTTCAAATCATGGAGGAAGACAACTTGATGGATCAAGATCTCCATTTGATCAAGTTAAAGCAATTTCAGATGCAGTTGGTGATAAATTAGAAATTATTCTTGATGGTGGTGTAAGAAGAGGAACACATGTTCTCAAAGCTTTAGCCGCAGGAGCAACAGCATGTAGTTTTGGAAAAGCATTTCTTTTTAGCTTAGGTGCCGGTGGACAAAAAGGTGTTGAAAGACTTTTAGAAAACATGCAAAAAGAAATTAGAAGAAATATGATTTTAATGGGCTGTAAGTCTGTTAAAGATCTTGATGCGTCAAAAATAATATATAGAAACTAAAATAAAGGAGATTTAACAATTAATCAATAAAATTAATTATTTTATCTAAATAGACAAAGACCTATTTTTCGTTTAGTTTGCCAACTTTAATTTAAAATTTTAATTATGGAACTAGCAAAATCTTTAAGTAGACTTGGAACAGAAAGTGCCTTTTCAGTTTTAGCTGAAGCAAAAAAACTTGAAGCACAAGGCAAACCAATGATTCATTTAGGATTAGGTCAACCTGATTTTAAAACTCCAAAACATGTTGTTGATGCAGCTAAAAAAGCTTTAGATGACGGTCATCATGGATATGTTCTTTCAAATGGAATTTTAGAATGCAGACAAGCAGTAACTAGATGGATAAAAAAACGTTACAGTGCAGAAGTAGATCCTGAAAGAATTATAATTATGCCAGGTGGAAAACCAACGATGCATTATGCAATACAATGTTTTGGTGAGCCTGGAGTTGAAATTATTCATCCAACACCTGCTTTCCCAATTTATGAGTCTATGATTAATTATACTGGCTCAACATCAGTTCCTTATGATTTAACAGAAGATAAAGATCTTAAATTTAGTGCAGATAAAATTTTATCTTTAATTACTGATAAAACTAGATTGTTAATTTTAATCAATCCAAACAATCCAACAGGAAGTTTTGTAGAAAAACCAGAAATAGATAAGTTAGCTGAAGGTTTAAAAAAACATCCTCACGTTACTATTTTAAGTGATGAAATTTATAGTAGACAAATTTTTGATGGAAAAGAAATGCCTACATTTTTTAATTATCCTGAATTAAGAGAAAGATTAATTGTATTAGAAGGCTGGAGTAAAGCTTATTCTATGACGGGTTGGAGACTTGGTTGGAGTTTTTGGCCAGAGAATTTAGTTGAGCATGTAAATAAATTATTAATCAATAGTGTTTCATGTGTAAATGCAGCAGCACAGTTTGCAGGTATTGCAGCTTTAGATGGGCCTGATGATTCAATTAATGAGATGATGGAAAAATTTACATTGAGAAGAAAATTAATTCATGAAGGCTTGAATAGCTTACCAGGTGTAGAATGTAGTTTACCAGGTGGAGCATTTTATGCATTTCCTAAAGTTATTGGAACCGGAATGGATGGAAGTGAATTCTGTAAAAGAGCTATGCATGAAGCAGGTGTTGCTATAGTTCCGGGTACTGCTTTTGGTAAAACATGTAAAGATTACGTCAGATTTAGCTTTGCAGCCTCTCGAGATAACATTTCTAACGCATTGGAAAATATCAAAAAAATGCTAGGCTAAGTTATGTCTGAAATAGCTTTGCCAAAAGTTGATAGAACAATAGTCAGTAAAAAAGACTTAATTGTAAATAATCTTAAACAATTTACAGATAAAAAAAATGTTTTAAGTGAATTAGATGAAATAAGACCTTACGAAACAGATGCACTAGCTGCTTACAAAAATTTACCTTTAGCCGTTGTACTACCTGAAAATACTCAGGAAGTAAGCGAGATATTAAAGTTTTGCCATAGAGAAAATATTAAAGTTATTCCAAGAGGAGCAGGAACTGGTCTTTCAGGTGGAGCTCTTCCATTAAATGATGCAATTTTATTAGGACTTGGAAAATTTAATAAAATTTTAGATATAGATTTTGATAACAAGTGTGTTGTTACTCAACCGGGTGTTACAAATTTATCAATTACTCATGCAGTTAAGCATAAGGGATATTACTATGCCCCAGATCCTTCAAGTCAGTTAGCTTGCTCAATAGGTGGAAATGTTGCTGAAAACTCTGGAGGTGTTCATTCATTAAAATACGGAACCACAACAAATAACATTTTAGGAGTTGAGATGGTTATGATGGATGGAACTATTTGTAGAATAGGTGGAAAAACTTTAGATCAAGAGGGATACGATTTATTAGGACTAATCTGTGGATCTGAAGGATTGTTAGGTGTGATTACAGAAGTGACAGTTAAAATTTTAAAAAATCCACAAACTGTTAAAGCTGCTTTAATTGGTTTTCCAACAATTGAAGACGGAGGGAATTGTGTAACAGATATTATTTCAAATGGAATTACACCAGCAGGTATGGAAATAATGGATAAAGCTTTAATTGATGCAACAGAGAAATTTGTTCATGCAGGTTATCCCATGGATGCTGAAGTTTTAATGATTGTTGAACTTGATGGAACGAAATCCGAGGTGGAAGAATTGTTTAAACAAATAAAACAAATAGCAGAAAAAAATAAATCAAATAGCTTTAAGTTAAGTAAAAATGAAAAAGAAAGATTAGGATTTTGGTCAGGAAGAAAAGCAGCTTTTCCCGCATGTGGAGCAATGGCACCTGATTATTATTGTATGGATGGAACAATTCCGAGAGGAAAGCTTTCAGAAATTCTTAAAGAGATAAGTAGATTATCAAAGAAATATAATTTGGGAGTAGCAAATGGTTTTCATGCTGGAGATGGTAATTTACATCCATTAATTCTTTTTGATGGAAGCAATAAAGAGGAACTTAGAAGAACAGAGGAATTTGGTGCTGAAATTCTTAAAGCTTGTGTCAGAATGGGTGGAGCATTATCTGGTGAACATGGGATAGGAATTGAAAAAAGAGAGTTAATGTGTGAAGCATTTAATGACAATGATATTCAGCAACAAATAAATATTAAAATGTCATTAGATGAAAAAAATCTTTTAAATCCTGGAAAAGTTTATCCAATATTAAGAAAATGTGCGGAGGAAGGAAGAGTTCATGTTCACAGAGGAGAAGAAAAATTCCCAGATCTTCCAAGATTCTAATCATCTGTCACCCACAAGTGAGTTAGAGGTTTCAGAACTAATCAAAGAAGCTTATAAAAAAAAATTTCCAATCGATATCCACGGAAGTAATAGTAAAAAATTTATTGGATATAATGTTCAAGCGGCAAAGAGCTTAGATTTTTTAAGTTTATCTGGAGTAATCGAATATCTTCCTGAGGAGCTGTATATAAAGGTCAAACCAGGAACACTGATAAAAGATATAGAAAATATTTTAGAAAAAAATAATCAAGAACTTTCATTTGAGCCAACTGATTTTGGTTACCTTAAAGAAGGAAAATCAAATAAAGGGACAGCTGGCGGATGTGTTTCTTGCAATTTTGCAGGCTCAAGAAGATTTAAAGTAGGTAGTGTAAGAGATTTTATTTTAGGTTTTAGAGGGGTCAATGGAAAGGGCGACATAATTAAATCAGGAGGCACAGTTGTTAAAAATGTGACTGGATATGATTTATCTAAATTAGTTAGTGGCTCTTTTGGAACATTGGTTGCTCTTACAGAAGTCACTTTAAAAATATCAGCAAAAAAACCATCTCAAAATACAATTATTATTTATGAGAAAGATCCAAAAATAATTTCAGACTTATTTAATATGGTTTTGAGTTCTAGCAATGAAATATCAGGTGCAGTGTTTGTACCAGATGAACCCAAATCTAAAAAATTTACACCAAATAAAAGTAAAGCATTTAAATTAAATGATTTAGATCAAGAGGGTGCTTTTTTTGCATTTAGAATTGAAGGGGATCAAAATTCTATTAAGGAAAGAATTAAGGATATTTCAAACGAAATGGATTTAAAAAAATACAAAACATCAAATTTAGATATTTATCAATCCGATCTTTTTTGGAAAAGTATAAATAGTTTACAATTATTTTCTGAAACCAAAAATAATCTTTTAAGAGCAGTTGTGCCTCCTTCAAAATCTGAAAAAATGATGAGTTTTCTCAAAAATAAATACAGATATTTTATTGATTGGTCTGGGGCATTATTTTGGATTGAGGTACCTGGTAATCAAAATATAAAAGAAGTAAAAAATACAATAATTCAAAATGACGGATATGTAACAATAATTAAAAAATCTGAGGATTTTGAATTTACAGAAAAATTATTTACGATTGATGATACAAAATTAATGATATCAAAAAAAATCAAAGAAAGTTTTGACCCTAGAGGATTATTTAATCCTGGAAAAATGTATAAGGACTTTTAATGCAAACAAATTTCACAGAAACTCAACTTAAAGATAAAGACAATCAGTCTTCTGAAAAAATATTTAAAAAATGTGTTCATTGTGGAATGTGTAACGCAACGTGTCCTACGTATGGAATTTTAGGAGACGAATTAGATGGCCCTAGAGGGAGAATTTATTTAATTAAAGATATGTTGGAAAATAATAAAAAGCCAACCGAAAAAGTTGTTAAACATATAGACAGATGTCTTTCATGCTACAGCTGTATGACCACATGTCCAGCTGGTGTTAATTACATGCATCTAATTGATCATGGAAAAAAATATATCGAAAAAAATTATGAAAGATCTACTTTTGATAAATTAATTAGATATTTTTTATCTATTACCCTTCCAAATACTAAAGTTTTCAGACTATCAAGTTTTTTAGTTAAATTAAGTAAACCTTTTAAATTTTTAATGCCTTCAAGGATTAAAGATATGATCGATTTGATGCCAAGTAGTTTTCCAAAAAAAAATTTGCCAATTAAGGAAGTTTATAAAGCTTCAGGTAAAAAGAAAGTTGCAAGGGTAGCATTATTGACTGGTTGTGTACAAAAAGAAATATCTCCTCAAATAAATGAAGCAACAATAAGATTATTAAATAGGCATGGTGTTGAGGTAGTTGTTCCAAAAAAAATTCGTTGCTGTGGATCATTAAATCATCATTTAGGAAAAGAGGAAGATGCTCATCAAGATTTTAAAAATAATATTAATACTTGGTATGAAGAGCATCAAAAAGGTAATTTAGATGCAATTTTATCAAACACATCAGGCTGTGGAACGACTATGAAAGATTATGGATTTATTTTTAGAGATGATAAAGAGCTTAGTAAAAAAGCTAAAGTGATATCTGATTTAACAAGGGATATATCCGAATATATTTTTGATAGTTTAAAATTAGATATAAAATCAAAAGGAAAAAAATATAAGGTTGCTTATCACTCTGCATGCTCAATGCAGCATGGGCAAAAAGTTCATGCTCAACCAATATCTTTACTTGAAAAAACTAATAATGAAATAATGGAAATACCAGAGGGACATATATGTTGTGGATCAGCAGGAACTTACAACATCTTACAATCAAAAATTGCAAAACAATTATTAGAGAAAAAAGTTAATAATATAGAGAGTTTAAATCCTGATTTTATTTCTACGGGAAATATTGGTTGTATTACCCAAATTTCTCATGGTACTAAAGTTCCTATATTACATACAATTGAAGTTTTAGATTGGTACACAGGTGGACCAAAACCTGAAATTTTAAAATAGGATTTATGAAAAAAGTTTTAATTACAAGACGTTTAATAAGAGAAAGTGAAGATAAAGCTTCTAAATTATTTGATGCGAAGTTTAATACTAATGATGAACTTTATTCTCAAAAAAAAATAATAGAAATGAGTGAAGGATGTGATGGAATTTTATCATCATTAACTGAAAAATTAGATGCAGAAACTATTAATCAATTACCAAACTCAGTAAAAATTATCTCTAATTTTGCAGTTGGATTTGGAAACATTGATTTAGAGGCAGCAAAAAATAGAGGTATAGCAGTAACAAATACACCAGAAGTTTTATCAGATGCAACAGCAGAAATTGGAATTTTATTAATTTTAGGAGCATGTAGAAGAGCTTCCGAAGGAATAGGGTCTGCAAAAGAAGGTGGATGGAAATGGTCTGCTGATTATTTAATTGGGAAACAATTAACAGGAACAAGATTAGGAATTTTAGGTATGGGTCGTATTGGCCAAAAAATTGCAAAAATTGCAAAATCTTTAGGTATGGTTATTCATTATCATAATCGTTCAAAATTAAGTGAAGATAAAGAGCAAGGTGCAACATATCATGACAGCATAAAAAGTCTTTTTTCAGTCTCAGATGTTTTATCAATTTGTTGTCCAGCCACAAAAGAAACAGAGAACTTGATAAATAAAGAGACTGTTGAGTATTTCCCCAAAGGTGCTGTGATAACTAATGTTGCAAGAGGTGATATAGTTGATGATGAAGCTTTAATTGATGCATTGAATAGAAGAAAAATTTATGCAGCAGGATTAGATGTTTATAAAAATGAGCCAAATCTAAATCCTGGTTATTTAAAAATTCCAAGTGCTTTTGTTTTACCTCATCTGGGCAGTGCAACAAAAGATACAAGAATTGCTATGGGAAATTTAGCAATTGATAATTTAGATGAGTTTTTTAGAACTGGAAATTGTATTAATAAAGTAAATTAAAATGTCTCAATCGATAGCTTTCATTGGCGTTGGCAACATGGGTTGTCCAATGGCTGAAAATTTAATGAAGGCAGGTAAATCTGTAAAAGTTTTTGACGTCTCAAAAAAAATGCTTGGGATTGCAAAAGATAAAAATCTTGAAATAGCCGAAAATTTAGATGATCTAATTACAGATCATGTTGATGCGGTTATTACTATGCTTCCAGAGGGCAAGCATTCTAAGGAAGTTTATTTAGGTGATAATGGAATAATAAATAAAGTATCAAAAAATTGTTTGCTAATTGATTGTTCTACAATTGATATTCAAACTTCTATTGAAATTGGAAAAAAAGCTTCAGAAAAAGGAATAGAAATGATTGATGCGCCAGTTAGTGGTGGAGTAATGGGAGCGCAAAAAGCAACTTTAAATATAATGGTTGGTGGATCAAAAGAAGCTTTTGAAAAAGCGCTTCCTTTATTAAAAATCATGGGAAAAAATATATTTCACGCAGGTGATTTAGGTAGTGGGAATGGTGCCAAGATTTGTAACAACATGGCCTTAGGCATTGCAATGATTGCTGCTTCAGAGTCGTTAATGTTAGCAAAAAGATTAAATATAGATATTAAAAAAGTTCATGAAATCATGAAAAATGCATCAGGTAATAGTTGGCCAATTTCAGTATATCCACCTTTACCTGGTTTAATTGATGGTACGCCTTCAAATAACAATTATCGTCCAGGTTTCTCTGCAGGCATGATGAATAAAGATCTTAAACTTGCAAATGATTGTGCGAAAAGTGTGAATGCTGAAACACCATTAGGAAAAATGGCTCTAGAAATTTATGATCAATTTTGTAAAGAAGGAAATGATACTAAAGATTTTTCAGCTATCTCTAAAGTTATAGGCGGTAATGCTTGGGATTATCCAATTGATTAAGTAAATTTATTGTAAGTGTTTATAAATTGTTGTTCTAGAAATACCTAATTTTCTAGAAGTTGCAGAGATATTATTTGTTTCATCAAAAGTTGATCTAATTAAAGTACATTTCTCTCTTTTAATTTTTGTATCTTCACAATTTTTACAAGTACTCAGTTTTTTTTCTTTTTTTGTTTCAACAAATTTATTTTCCTTAAAAATTTGACTTTTGACCACAAAAACAGATGAGCCCAAATGATCAGTAATTTTTAATGTTTTATTATTTAATAAATCTGATGCGATAGATGAAAATGTATTAGTAAAAATTTTATTAAAATTTTCATTTTTAAGATCTACCAATCCATTAAGCATAATTTTTGCATTACTGTTAGCACCTACAATTAGACCATCTCCATTGATAGCCAACAAACCAACACTTGTTGTTGATAAATATTCTTGTCGAGGATGAAAGGATAAAATTAATTCATGCTCAAACTTTTTTAAAAATAATTTTGTTTCGATACTTCTGGTTGCTAGTTTCACTAAAGCTAGAGTATGTTGCTCTCTAGACATGTAGTCAGTTGAAGCATCTATAATTCCAATAGTCTTACCATCATAATTAATTATTGGACTTGCGAAACAAGATATATTTTCATGCGCTATAAAAAAATGTTCTTTACCAGAAACAATTGTTGGTTTTTTTAATTCTACAGATAATCCCAAACCGTTAGTGCCACACACTTTTTCAGCCCAAATTGATCCAGGTATTACAGTTTTACCTACATCTGTTTGAAGACAAGTTTTGTCATATATTGTATCAAGCACTAACCCATTCTCATCTGAATATGCGACCATAAAATTAGTTCCAGCAATTTGTGAGTATAAAAGTTCCAATTCTGGGAGAACTATTTTTCTAAGAGACTGATTTTTTTCTTTGATCTCTTTTAATTGAATAGAGGATACTACACTTTGTTTTGGATCTTTAAATGGATCCAGACCTTCTGCGATGCATCTTGACCAACTATCAGAAATCTCCTTGCCCATTTCATAGGACATCATTCCTCTTTTTTTAAGGATATCTTTAAACTCTTTTTTTAGTGAAGATAAATTTCCCATCTCAAAAAGATAATTAAAAATAGTGTATTCAACAACTAACCACAGGTTGTATTTGTCCATTAATTGAACACTTAAAAGTGACATTGACTCCATAGCAATTCAATTTTTTAATAATGTTTTAGAAATTAAAAGGGAGAGAAAACGATGAAAGCACAGGTTTTGCACAAGTATGACCCAGAAATGAAGGAAAAAGTTTGGGTTACAGGTGAAGAAATGCCAGATCCGAAGATTGAGAAGGCATCAGATGTAATTGTTAAAATTGGTGCTGCAGGAGTTTGCAGAACAGATTTACATATAATCGAAGGAGTATGGAAACATATTCAAGATCCAGATGGAACTTTGTTACCATGTGTGATGGGACATGAAAATGCAGGATGGGTAGAGGACGTAGGTAAGGATGTTACAGAATATAAAAAAGGTGATCCAGTTATTTTGCACCCATTAATATCAGGAACGGGTGGTACTTGTTTAGATTGCAGAAGAGGTAATGATATGCATGCTGCTGCTGGAGCATTTCCTGGATTAAGTATCAAAGAAGGTGGATACTCTGAATTATTAAAAACAAGTGTTAGAAATTTAATTAAACTTCCAAAAGTTTTAGCACCTAAAGATGTTGCACCTTTTTCAGATGCAGGTCTTACAGCTTATAGAGTTGTCAAAAAGGCAACTAGACATTTATTGCCAGGTCAAAGCTGTACAATAATTGGTGCAGGAGGTTTAGGTCATATCGCTATTCAATGTTTGAAAGCAATGTGTGCCGCTGACATTATTATAGTTGAGAAATCTGAAGCAGCTTTAAAACATGCAATGGAACTCGGTGGTGATCATGGAGTTTTAATTGATGGAAACGAAATTGAAAAAGTTCAAGAACTAACTAAAGGAAAAGGTTCAGAAGCTGTTATCGATTTCGTAGGTGAAAAAGGATCTACTGCCATGGGAATTCAAATGACTTCTAATGGTGGTTTTTACTACATTGTTGGATACGGAGAAGAAATTAAATCATTAGCAGTTGATTTAATTATTTCTGAAAAAACAATCGTAGGTAATTTAGTGGGAACGTGGTCTGAGTTATATGAATTGATGGAGTTAGCTGATCGAGGAAAAGTGAAGCTATCCATGCAAGAATATAAATTGGACGATGCTAATAAAGCGCTCCATGATCTTAACGACGGTAAAGTTAAGGGACGAGCTGTTTTAGTTCCGTAATTAAGTAAAGGAAGAGAGAGGTAATAATGAAACTAATGAAAACTTGCTTGACGGCTTTAATATCAAGTTTGATGATATTTAGTCCTATGGCATATGCTGATAAGTGGAGCGATCAGTTTCCACATATCAAAGCTACAGGAGATATTCCTGGTGACTGTTCTTATGAGAAGATGTCTAAGAAAAATTACAAAGGAAAAACTCTTAAAATAAACACTCACGCAATACCGGTAATGGGTGAGCCAACAGCTCTACACGCTGAACAGTTTGAGAAATTAACTGGTGCAAAAGTTGAAGTTACACATACACCAGCAGGTGATTTGTACTCAAAAGCAATGGTTCCTTTCCAAGCTGGACAAGCTCCTTACGATGTTGTGTTTGGATTTTCTAACTTCATTAATGACTGGAAAAGATATTTAGCACCAGTTCCTAAGAAGTATATGAACTCACCTGAGATGAAAGACGTAACAAAATCTCACATGGGTGTATCATCTTGGGATGGAACTATGTACCAATACCCAGTTGATGGTGACAGACATTATCTTAAATACAGAAAAGATGTCATTGATAATCCAGAAATGCAGAAGAAATATAAAGCTGACACAGGTAATGAGTTAAGAGTTCCAAGAACTTGGAAAGAATACGCTCAAATGGCTAAATATTTCAATGATTGGGATTGGGATGGAGATGGTGAAAAAGAATATGGTTCAGCTGAAGTTATGAAAAAAGATGACTTAATGTTTGCAGCTTTTTTCAGCAGATCAGTTGCTTATGCTAAAAACCCTAGAACTCCAGGTGGTTTCTTTTTTGATTTAGAAACTATGAAACCAAACATCAATAACCCAGGTTTTGTTGAAGCATTAACTGATTGGGTTGAAGCTACTAAATATGTTCCTCCAGGAGGAACTAACTTTGGTCTAGGTGATGAAATCGGATCATTTGGTGGTGGACAAACTTTATTTAGTTTCTCTTGGGACGATGCGTTTATTGCAGCAATGCAAGATGATAGCCCAATTAAAAATAAAGTTGGTGCAGCTCCACTTCCAGGCGCTGATAGAGTTTGGAACAGAGTTACAAATAGCTGGGAAAACCAATACAACCAAGCTCCTTACATTGTTTGGGGTTGGGCTGTAGGTGTTGCTAAGAAAAGTAAAGTAAAAGATATGGCATTTGATTATCTTTGCTTCTTTTCTAATGGTGCAAACCACCAAGCTGATTTAGCTATTGGTAGATTTGGTGTTAACCCATTTAAAAACTCAGACTTTGACCCTAATATCTATATTAATAGTATGGGTTGGGATCCAGAGATCGCTAACAGTTACACTCAAACACTTTTAGATATGGAAAAAAGTAATAACAGAGTTTTCCCTCTAAGAGTTCCAGGTGTATTTGAATTTACAAGTGCTGTTGCTACAGGAACTTCAAAAGCTTTAGCAGGACAATTATCTCCTCAAGAAGCTCTAGACGAGGTTGCTAAAGAGTGGGAAGCAATTGTAAGCAGAGTAGGTAAAAAAGCAGTTCAAGATGCCTATGCTGTTGGTGTTAAAATGGAAGACAACAAGCTATAGTTATAAAATACTTTACGTGGCCATTAATTAAAATGGCCACGTAATATAAAAGTAATATAATCCTTTTTATATAAATGAATTTTAAGCATAAATATTTCTTTCTGTTTCCAGGTTTATTTGTATTGATAGGAATATTAATATTTCCAATTATTTTCGTAGTTAGATTAAGTTTATCAGGATGGAATAGTTATAATCCTGGTTTAGATTACATAGGATTAGAAAATTACATAAGATTATTCACTGATGACCCAAGATTTTGGGAGTCATTTTTTAGATTAAGTTTTTTATCAGTTACAACAGTTATCTTACAATATGTGATTGGTTTTGCATTGGCACATATGGTTTGGAAAGATATTAAATTTAAAAGATTTTTTAGAGTTCTTTTTTTAGTTCCAATGATGACAACTCCGGTGATCATGACAGTTATTTGGAGAACTTTTTTTCATGAATCTTTAGGACCGGTAAATGATTTGTTATCAGTTTTTGGTGTAGCTCCCAAGTGGTTGACAGATCCAGTTATTGCAAAATTTACAGTAATTATAGTTGAGGTATGGCAATGGACACCTTTTATGTTTCTGCTTTTGTTAGCAGGGTTATTGTCATTACCTAAAGAACCATTTTTGGCCGCTGCGATTGATGGAGCTAGCCCAGTTAGAAAATTTATTTATGTAACATTTCCATTGATGGCTCCCATTTCAATTGGAGCAATAATTATAAGGTTAATTGAGGCTTCAAAGATAATGGATACAGTTTACGTTTTAACTTCTGGTGGTCCAGGAACTTCAACCGAAACTTCAAGTTTTTATATTTTCATAAAAGGGCTAAGAGAATTTCAGATGGGTTATGCAGCGTCAATGTCATTCACCTACTTAATAATTATGATCATAAGTTTAACAATAATAGCAAAAGTCTTAACTAAAGTTTTATTGAAAGAGTAGAGTATGAATAAATTATATATTTTTTTAAAATATTTCTTTATTGTTGTTTGGACAGTATTTGTCGTAGCGCCTTTTCTTTGGGCTTTAACAACATCTTTTAAAGACTTTCAGTCTGTTAATGGTGGAGTAACATATATTCCATGGGTAGATTTTGAACCTAATTTAGAAGGGTGGAAGGTTTTAATTAAATCGCCAGCCAAAGGAGGTGTAGATATAATTGAACCTTATTTTAATAGTTTGTTTGTAACTTGTACAGCAAGTTTAATTAGCATTATTCTTGGAACATTGTCTGCATATGCACTATCAAGATATACATTCAAGGCAGGTTTTGTAAAAAATAATGACATTACTTTTTTCTTCATTTCTCAAAGAATTATGCCTCCAATTGTTTTATCAATTCCATTTTTCTTATTTTTAAGTTCGATAAACTTATTAGATAGCCTAACGGGGTTAATTGTAGTTTACATTGTTTTATTAATGCCAATAGCAGTTTGGATTATGGTCGACTTTTTTAATAAAGTTCCAAGAGAAATTGACGAGACAGCCCTAATTGATGGTTGTAATCCTTATCAAGCATTTTTAAAAGTGGTACTACCAAATTCAATACCAGGATTAATTGTAGCTGGAATGTTTTGTATAATTTTTGGATGGATTGATTTTTTCTTTGCTTTTATTTTAACTTTTACAGAAGTTCAATTGTTGCCGGTAAAGATTGTTGCATTAAATTCATCGGTAACTCCTTGGTGGAGTTTATCGGCGTCAGCTTTAGTTTCAGTAGCACCATTAATTATTGTTGCGTTCATTGTTGAACGATATTTATCAAAAGGAAATTTATCAGGAGCTATCAAATAATGGATTTAGTTGCTAACAATTTATCTTATAAACCTGATGATCAATATCATTTAAACGAAGTATCTTTTAATTTTAAAGAAGGAAATCTCTATACAATTTTAGGAAGAACACTATCCGGAAAGACGACTTTATTAAAAACAATAGCTGGTCTCTTAACACCAGACAGTGGTGAAATTGAATTTGATGGTAAAAATTTTTTAAAAGTTCCAGTTTGGGAAAGAAATGTAGCAATGGTTTATCAACAATTTATAAACTATCCTCATTTAAATGTTTTTGAAAACATAGCCTTTCCTTTGAAACAAAGAAAAATAGATCAAAGTATTATTAAAGAAAAAGTAATGGACGCTTTAAAATCTGTAGGCTTATTAGGTTATGAAAATAGAAAGATACAAGAGCTTTCTGGAGGGCAACAACAAAGGGTTTCGCTTGCAAGATCTTTAGTCAAAAACGCGAAAATACTGTTGCTAGATGAGCCATTAGTAAATTTAGACTATAAATTGAGAGAGCAACTTAGAGAAGAGTTTAAGAACTTATTTTCTAAAGGTTTAGCAGATGAAACAATATTAATTTATTCGACCACGGATCCAAGAGAAACTATGGAATTAAATGGTGAAGTTATAGTTCTAGATGAAGGCAAGATCTTACAAGTTGGTCCGGCAA
This sequence comes from uncultured Pelagibacteraceae bacterium, assembly GCA_902604035.1. Taxonomy (GTDB): domain Bacteria; phylum Pseudomonadota; class Alphaproteobacteria; order Pelagibacterales; family Pelagibacteraceae; genus Pelagibacter. The sequence goes on along the minus strand of CACKXG010000001.1, from coordinate 72,140 downwards.
AAGAAATATTTGAAAATCCAAACTCATTGAAAGTTGCAGAAATTTCAAATGACCCGCCAATGAATATTATCGAAGCTAAAATTTCAGATAATCAAATTAGATTTGAAGGCATAGATGTAGAGGCTCCACAACATTTATCTAAATTAACCGAAGATGGTTTAAAAATCGGATTAAGATCTTCTGATATTGAATTAAACGAAAACGGACACGAATTTGAAGTTGAGCTTGCAGAAATTAGTGGTTCAGAAACATTGCTACATTTAAAAAGAGGAGATACAAAAATTATAGTTTCAATAGAAGAAGTTCTTAACTTTAAAATACACGATAAAGTAAAAATTAATTTTAAAATTGATAGAGCTTATGCGTTTCATGCTGATGGAAAATTAGCATCTTCACCTTTTGGGGGTTTGAATGGCTAAAATCGATTTAAGCAACATATCTCACTCATACAATCCAAATGATCCAAATCCTGTTTATGCTTTGAATCCTTTCTCAATGACATGGGAAAATGGAAATAGATATGCAATTTTAGGTCCTTCTGGATGTGGAAAAACTACAATGCTAAATATTGTATCTGGCTTAGTAAGACCTTCTGCTGGAAGAATATTGTTTGATGATAAAGATGTTACAGATTTAAAAACAGAAGATAGAAATATTGCTCAAGTTTTTCAATTTCCAGTTATTTATAATACAATGACTGTTTATGAAAATTTAGCTTTCCCACTTAAATGTAGAGATTTTTCTAAAAGTAAAACGGATGAAAGAGTTAACTCAGTTGCTGAAACTTTAAATTTAAAATCTTTTTTAAATTCTCCTGCAAGAAAATTAACAGCAGACCAAAAGCAATTAATATCTTTAGGAAGAGGTCTTGTAAGAGAAGACGTTGCTGCAGTTCTAATGGACGAGCCTTTAACTGTTATTGATCCAGACTTAAAATTTAGATTAAGAAGAAATCTTAAAGAAATTAATGAGCAATATAAAACAACATTAGTTTATGTAACTCATGATCAAAACGAAGCGATGACTTTTGCAGATAATATAATAGTAATGAGTGAAGGAGAGGTGGTTCAAACCGGTTCCCCTAAAGAACTTTTTGAAAGACCTAATACAACATTTGTTGGTTACTTTATTGGATCGCCAGCTATGAACTTATTTGAAAGTGAAGTTTCCTCAAACGATAGTGTAAAAATAAACAATAATTTAATTAAAACCCGTACAAATTTGTCAAATATAAAAACGAAAAATATTAAATTAGGAATTAGATCTGAATTTATTAAAATTGCACAAAACCAAAATGAAAACTTAATTAATGTTAATGTTGAAAAGGTTGAGGATCTAGGAAATTATAAATTGATCACCGCCAAAATGGGAAACTTTACCATTAAATCAAAAGTTACTAGAGAAACTGAAATACCTAATCAGAATGTTAAACTTCACATACCAGCTGAGAAATGTTGTGTTTATGAGGACAATAAATTAATTTAAACTCAACTTAAGATAGAAAATTTCAATCTAAAGTTTTATTGTGACAATCTGTACCTCTTTTTAGAAAGACTCTAATCTGAATCTGTGTTTTATTTTTAATAGTTAATTAACTAGAGGAGAATAAAATGATAAAGAACAAAAAATCATTGAAGGGTTCAAAAACTCCTTCAAGAAGAAAGTTCTTCAAAGCCGCAGCAGCAACTGGTGCAGCCGCAGCAACAGCTGTAGCAATGCCAAATGTTGCTTTTGGTGCTCCATTAACATTAAAGATGCAAGCAGCATGGCCATCAGGTGCTAACATCTTTTTTGAAATGGCTGGAGACTATGCTAAAATGGTTAGCGACATGTCTAACGGTGAATTGAAGATTGATCTTCAACCAGTTGGAGCAGTTGTTAAAACTTCAGAAATTGGTCAAGCAGTGAGTTCTGGAGTAGTAGATATGGGTCACTGGGTGACAGCATATTGGTATGGAAAAAATCCAGCTGCATCACTTTTTGGAACTGGTCCATCATACGGAATGTCATCTCAAGAAGTAATGGGATGGATAGAGTATGGCGGAGGAAGAGCTTTATATGATGAAGCTGTAAAAAGTGTAGGATTTAACTATTACGGTATGTTCCATATGCCAATGCCAGCACAACCATTTGGTTGGTTTAAAAAGAATGTAACTAAAGTATCTGATGTTAAAGGTATGAAGTATAGAACAGTTGGTTTAGCTACTAACGTTTTAACTGCTATGGGAATGGTTGTAAGACAATTGCCAGGTGGTGAAATTCAACCAGCAATGAAAACTGGTTTGATTGATGCCGCAGAGTTTAACAACCCTACATCAGACTCACAGTTTGGAATGCAAGATGTCTCTCAACATTACCACTTAGGAAGTTTCCACCAATCTCAGGAAATGTTTGAAGTTCCGGTAAACAAAAAGAGATTTGACAGCCTTTCACCTGCTCATCAAGCTATCTTGAAGAACGCTGCTTATGCTGCTAACTCAGATAACTACTTCAAAGCGTTAGTGAGATATTCTGCTGACTTAGCGAAGTTGATGAATGAGCATAAGGTAAATGTCTACCAAACTTCTGACGCTATCTTAGCCGAACAATTAAAAGGTTGGGATAAAATCGTTGCTGAGTTTTCTGGTAAGGACGCTTTCTTTAAGAAAGTAGTAGACTCACAAAAAGCATACGCTAAGAGAACAATGAAGTATCTGTTGATGAATCAACCGAACTACAAATTAGCTTATGAAAATGAGTTTGGACCAATTGAAAAAGTTAAAATTTAATTAACTTTAAAACTATTATAAAAGGGGGTTTAAAAACCCCCTTTTTTTTTAGCTTAATTTAATATACTTTTCTATGATGAATTCTTTCATTAAATTTGCAGACACTTTAAGTACTTCAATGGGAAAAGCTTTTTCCTGGTGTATTGTAATTTTAATGGGAGGTACGGTTTATGAAGTAGTAATGGCTTATGTTTTTAATAAGCCAACTTTGTGGAATTTTGATTTTAGTATGCAGATGTATGGTGCAATATTGATGATGTCAGGTGCATACTGTTTGGCTACAGAGGCTCATGTAAGAGGAGATGTAATTTATAGATTATTTAGTCAAAAAACTCAGGCTTGGATAGATTTAGTACTTTATTTTATATTTTTTTTCCCTGGTGTAGTTGCTTTGGCTTTTTATGGTTACGAATATGCAGCTTTGGCCTGGAAAATAAAAGAAACTAGCTGGAGTAGTCCCGCGCAGATTCAAATTTATATGGTTAAAACTATGATACCTGCTGCAGGAACTTTGTTGGTAATTCAAGGAATTGCAGAAGTTTTTAGATCTTTAATTTGTATTAGAACAGGACAATGGCCAGCAAGAATGGTTGTTGCTGAAGAAACGGAACAAATGTTAATGAGAACATCACAACAGGAAGACAAAAATAATGTTATTTAGTCTTACAAATCCAGAAGTAGCAATTTTAATGATGGGCATATTTCTATTCGCAGTGCTTTTAGGTTTCCCAATAGCTTTCACATTAATGGCAATGGGAATTGGTTTTGGATATTACGCTTATTACGATGCTACTATGATGGAGCATATTTTTGATAACAGAATTTTTCAGTTATTCGTTCAAAATACTTATACAGTTATGGATAACAATGTTCTTACAGCTGTACCGTTGTTTTTATTTATGGGTTATTTGGTTGAAAGAGCTGGAATAGTTGCAAAACTATTTTTTGCGATAAGATTAGCTGCTCATAGACTTCCTGCATCGATGGCTGTAGCTGCTTTGATTACTTGTACTTTATTTTCTACAGCAACAGGAATCATAGGAGCAGTTGTTACTTTAATGGGATTACTAGCCTGGCCTGCGATGGTAAAAGCTGGTTATGATAAAAAATTTGCTTCAGGAATAATTTGTTCAGGTGGATGTTTGGGTATTTTAATCCCCCCAAGTATTATGTTAATTGTCTATTCAGTAATTGCTCAATTATCACCTTTAAGACTTTTTGCAGCAGCAATTTTTCCAGGACTTTTATTAGCTGGTCTTTATATTGCATATGCAGTTACAAGAGCTTGGTTAAACCCATCGATAGCACCAAGACCACCGAAAGAAGATATCCCACCAACAGGTGAAATTTTAAAAGAGGTTTTAGTTTCTTTTGTTCCTTTATTTGGATTAATTATGTTAGTTTTAGGAACAATATTGGCTGGAATAGCTACACCAGCTGAAGCTGCAGCAGCAGGAGCGTTTGGGGCTTTAATTCTATCTTGGTTCTATAAAACGTTAAAATGGCAAAATTTTAAAGAGTCAGTATTTTTAACTGCAAAAACAACTGCAATGATTATGTGGTTGTTCATTGGTTCTTGGACTTTTTCATCTGTATTTTCATATCTGGGTGGACATGAAATATTTGAGCATTTTTTCACATCAATAAATATTTCAACCTGGCAATTTTTAGTAATTACACAAATTATAATTTTTCTTTTAGGTTGGCCTCTAGAATGGACAGAAATTTTAATTATTTTTGTACCTATATTTTTACCTTTGCTTGAAGTTTTTGGTGTTAATCCGTACTTCTTTGCAATGTTAATTGCATTAAATTTACAAACATCTTTTTTAACCCCACCGATGGCAATGTCGGCATATTATTTAAAAGGTGTGCAAAAAACCAATGTTGAGCTTTTAGATATATTTAGAGGAATTATGCCTTTCTTAGCAATTGTTATTTTTGCAATGTTTTTAATGTACATGTTTCCAGCAATAGCCCTATGGTTGCCAGAAACATTATTTGCAAATTAAATGATAGATATTTTTTCCTTAAAAGTTGAAGAAATCGCTTCAAAAATAAAAGATGCTCAACTTACTTCTGTCGAAGTATGTGAGAAGTATATTGAAAGAATAAAAAAATTTGAAAAAGATGTTAAGGCTTGGGCACATTTTGATAAAAAACTTTTACTGGAAAAAGCTTCTGAGGCTGATGAATACAGAAGATCAGGAAAACCCATAGGACCTTTGCATGGCATTCCTGTAGCTGTAAAAGATATTGTTGGAACAGTTGATATGCCAACAGAATGTGGAACAGTTATTAGAAAAGGAAAATCTTACTCACAAAATGCAGAAATTATTGATTTGCTTTTAGCAGCTGGTGCAATTGTAATGGGCAAAACTGCTACAGCTGAATTAGCTTATCTTGGTCCTGCTAAAACAACTAATCCACATGATCACTCTAGAACTCCAGGTGGTTCATCGAGCGGGTCTGCTGCTGCTGTTGCATCATTTATGGCACCTTTATCAATAGGATCACAAACAGGTGGTTCAGTTATTAGACCTGCATCTTACTGTGGAGTTGTAGGTTATAAACCAACCTATGGATTAATTTCAAGAAATGGAGTGCTTAAAACTTCAGAAAAATTAGATCATATAGGTGTATTTGGAAGAACTGTTGAGGATGTAGCACTCCTTGCAAAGGTTTTAATTAAAAAAGATAAATTTGATAATGCATCTGTTTATTATTCAGCTGATAGTATGCTTGAAGAAACAAAAAAGGGACCAATGTTTGAACCAAAATTTATTTTTTATAAAACAGACCATTGGAAAAATATTGAAAAAAAATCTAAAGAAGCTTTCGAATATTTTATTAAATCTTTTAAAAAAAATATCGAAATTTTTGATACACCATCTTATTTTAAAGACATTCATAAATATCATCAGATAATTTATGAAACAGATTTAGCAAACAATTTTGGATTGTATTACAAAAAGTATAAAAAAAAATTATCTAAACCCATGCAAGATGCTATTGTTAAAGGCAATAAACATTCAGCAAAAGAATATGCCGGAGCCATAGATTTTATGAAAAGAAGTTACGAGTCTTATGAAGAAGTATTTGAAGATTATCATGGGGTATTGTCACCTTCTAGTCCAGGTGTTGCTCCTAAAAGCTTGAAGAGTACTGGCTCTGCAGAATTTAATAAAGTATGGTCTTATTTAGGAACCCCATGTATTTCTCTGCCTCTATTACAAGGAGAAAGCAAAATGCCACTAGGTGTTCAATTAATTGGTGCAAAATTTGATGATCATAGATTTTTAGGTGTTGCTAATTGGCTAGAAAAGGAATGTAATAATTAAATGCAAAAGTTTACAGTATTTTTAGGAACTTTACTTGCAACGGCATTTCTAGTTGGCTTGGCTACTACTTTAACTAGATCAACTATGATTGGTTTTTTCGATGTTTTGCCAGTTTATATATTGATGGCAATCGCAATCTTCATGATGATCTATGAAGCTTTTTTTGACAAAAAATAATTTTATTTAATTCAAAATTTACTACCTCAGATTGTAATACAATACTTTAAAGTTATTTTAATCTAGACTTAAACGCACATTTGTAATTTACTCTGTACAGTTAATTAACAAAGAAGAGGAGATACTAATGATTAAAGAAAAAAAATCATTGAAGGTTTCTAGATCACCTTCAAGACGTAAGTTCTTTAAAACTGCAGCTGCAACTGGTGTTGCTGCTGTTGCTTTATCTGCTCCAGCTGTTGCCAAAGAAAGAGTAGAAGCTTCTATGGTAGCTACTTGGCCTAGAGATTTTCCAGGCCTAGGAACTGGTGCACAAAGACTTGCTCAAAGATTAAGCGATATGAGTGACGGTAGAATTCAAGTTACTTATTATGCTGCTAATGAAAGGGTAAAAGCATTTGACTCGTTTGACGAAGTTGCATCAGGTAACTCTCAAATGTATCACGGTGCTGATTACTACTGGGTTAAAAAACACCCTGCGTTTGGATATTTTACTGCCGTTCCATTTGGTTTCACATATGCTGAAATGAATGCGTGGTTAAAATTTGCTGGTGGACAAGAGTTGTGGGATGAATTGACTGATGATTTTGGAACACAAAGTTTTGCTGCTGGTAACACTGGAGTGCAAATGGGTGGTTGGTTTAACAAAAAAATTAGATCAGCTAATGACTTTAAAGGTTTAAAAATGCGTATGCCTGGTTTAGGTGGACAAGTTCTTGGAAAACTTGGTGGTTCTCCAATTTCACTTCCTGGTGGACAAATTTATGAAAACCTTGTGTCTGGTGCAATTGATGCAACAGAATGGGTAGGACCTTGGAATGATGAAGCTATGAAGTTCCAGGAAGCTGCTAAGTATTATTACTATCCAGGAATGCATGAACCAGGATCTACACTAGCTTGTGGAGTGAACAAATCTTGGTTTACTAGTTTGTCAAAATCAGATCAGTTAATTATTAAAACTGCATGTGATTGGGCTGACACAACTACAATGGCTGAATACAATGCTAAAAACGGAGCTGCACTAGCACGATTAGTTAACGAAAGTGGAGTTAAACTAGAGAAGTTTAACGATAAAGTTTACGATGCTTTCGCTAAAGGTGCTGCTGAAGTTTTCGATGAAGTTCAACAACATAGTGCTCTTGCTAAGAAAGTACATGCTGCCTTTGTTAAAGGTCGTAAGGAAATTGGTGCTTGGACTAACTTGTCTGACGGGCCATATGTTGCTCAAAGAAATAGAGCATTAGGAGTATAATTTAATTCTAATTATTACTAGAGGGCCCTTAAATGGGCCCTCTTTTTATATATCAATAAAAGATTTAATATGATGGCGAAAAATAACTTATCTATTTTAATAAGAATATTTAGTTATTCTATCTTAGCTTTAACTTTTGTTTTTTTAGTCAATAATGTTTTAACAGTTTGGTTTGATTGGCCAGGAGTTAAAAAACTTTTTGCTCATTATGAATTATTTGGATTTAAAAAATTAAATAAGCCTTTAGAGGGGCTTGCAATAAATTTATCATATATTCAATTACTATTTTATTTTGTATCTTTAGCAGGAGTTATATTTTTTGTCTTGAAATCCATAAAACAAACATTGCAAACAGACTCTGAGATCTTATCGAAAATTACAGCTTACGTGGTAAGATCTTCTTTCTGGGCTGTACTAATTGTTGGAGTAGCAGACTTTTTAATCTCATTCATGGTAGTAGAAAAACTAGTTGAGCCAATTTTTGGAGAACAACTTAAAATTAATTTAGTAATACCTGCTTTCAGAATCACATATATACACTTTCCTTTAATATTAGCTTCTTTTGTAATTGGTTATTTTACAAGATCTGTAGGGTTTATTTGGTTAGCAGTTTTAGTAGTTGGAAGTGAATTTTTAATTGTATTATCAAGATTTATTTTTCAATATGAACAAGCATTCCAAGGTGACTTAGTTCGTTTTTGGTATGCAGCCCTTTATTTATTTGCAAGCGCATATGCGTTAATTCACGAGGGCCACGTTAGAGTTGATGTTCTTTATACTGGTTTTACCGAACGTAAAAAAGCATGGACTAATGCAATTGGCTCATTAATTCTAGGAATTCCTTTATGTTTGATTGTAATATTTTTAGGCATGGGGGGCAAAGCTAGTATCATCAATGGTCCTGTAATTTCATTTGAAATTACGCAGCAAGGTTCAAACGGATTATATTTACTTTATCTAATGGCAGTTTATTTAGCTGTGTTTGCAGTAAGTATGTTAACTCAATTCACTAGCTACTTTATGAGTAGCAGTCATAAACTTTTAAAGAATTAAATAATGGAACATTTATTTTTAGCTTTACTTGTAATTATAATGATTGGAGCATTAGCTTCTGGTTTTCCAGTAGCTTTTGCATTACCTGGATCAGCAATAATTTCAATCGGGCTAGCTGCTTTTTTTGGTTATTTATTTGCAGGAGATAGTAGCGCTTATTTTGCTGTTGATGGCCCTAAAGAATGGTTAACCGCCGGTATTACAAACTTTAGGAGTAACTACTGGGATGTAGAAACTGATACTTTAATTGCAATTCCTTTATTTATTTTCATGGGGATCATGCTGCAAAAATCAAAAATTGCGGAAGATCTTTTAGTTACAATGGGGCAGTTGTTTGGACCTATCCCTGGAGGTTTAGGAATATCAGTAATTTTTGTTGGGGCATTACTTGCAGCTACCACAGGTATTGTTGGCGCAACAGTAATAGCAATGGGATTAATATCATTACCCACAATGCTTAATAATAAATATGATAAAAGTCTAGCAAGTGGAATTGTTTGTTCATCAGGAACACTTGGGCAAATTATACCTCCATCAATTGTATTGATTATTATAGCTGATCAATTAGCAAGTGCGGCTGATGTTGCAAATACTATGCGTCAGACTGATTACAAAATTTTAACTGGTGAATTTAATATGCCCGGAGAATTTAGAGTAGGATCTACTTCTGCAGGAGATATGTTTTTGGGGGCATTATTACCTGGTTTAGTTTTGGTTGGTTTGTATATGATTTATGTATTTGTATACGCAAGACTAAATCCTAAGGCAGCTCCTCCCGTTCCATTTAAAGGAAATTTTGATTCAAAATTTTGGATTAAGGTTTTAATAGTAATTATTCCTCCACTTGCTTTAATTTTTGCGGTTTTAGGATCTATACTTTTAGGTATTGCAACCGTTAATCAAGCTGGATCAATTGGAGCAATAGGCGCAACCATGATGGCTGGTTATCGTTTACATAAAGGAAAAAAAGATGCTTACTATCCAATTATAATTGCAATTTTATCTGTCATTCCAATTTATATTTTATCTAATAATTACAATTTAAATATTAAGGCTGTAGAAACTAGAGATCTTACAGCAATTTTTATCACAGGATTTTTTACAATTACTTTTTTAATTGGAATTGTTTGGAGTTTTTGGAGAGCATACAAAATTGAGAATGTTTTAAGAGAGGTTGTTACAGAAACATGTGTAACGACTTCAATGGTTTTTATAATTTTATTAGGTGCTGCAATGTTAACCTCTGGATTTAGAGCATTTGGAGGTGAAGAGCTAGTAAGAGATTTTCTTCAAGATTTGCCAGGGGGATTTTGGACACAGTTTATTGTTGTAATGGCAGTGATTTTTTTATTAGGTTTCTTTCTTGATTTTATAGAAATAGCCGTTGTTGTTGTTCCTATCATTGCTCCGATATTATTAGCTGAACCAGGAGCTAATGTAAGTGCAATTTGGCTTGGTGTAATGATTGGGGTGAATTTACAAACCTCATTTTTAACACCACCATTTGGTTTTGCATTATTTTACTTAAAAGGTGTAGCTTCAAAACTTGTTACTACTTTAAATATCTGGAAAGGTGTTATTCCATTCATTATTTTACAATTAATAGGTCTTGGAATTGTTGGTTTCTATCCATCATTAGTAAACTATCTACCAGCAAGAACATATTTAACATCAAACGTTGCTCCACCACCGATGAATCCAAAGTTACAATATTGCTTACAAGAGTACAAATTTGCGATTTACAACACTGAAGAACAAAGAATTACTAATGCAATAAAAGACATGCAGAAATTAACTCCGGCAAATCTTCCAATGGATAAATTAGATATTTTTGAAGAGCATTTTGATAATGCGCTTGGGACTTTTTCTATTGTTAAAAAACTTCAAAAAACAGAGGAAGAATATGAATTATTCACAAAAGATTATAGGGACTTGCATTTCAATGTAAGAAAAATTGAGAAAAAAATTAGAAAAATAGACCAGAAAATTAAAAAAACAAAAGCTGAAATAAGAAATTTAGATGATGATAACTTATCAAATAAAAATAAATTAGAATTAAAGATCGAGAATTACGAGCTAGAAATTAAAGAACTTCAAGATAAAGTTCCTGAAAGTTGGAAAGCTAAAAATAGAGAGTTTGAAATACTGCATAAAGCAAAAAACACAAGAACAAAAAGGTATAGAAAAAATGTCGATGAAGCTTATGAAACTCTGGATCAAATAGTAATGTTTATAAATGATAATGAAAAATTAAAAGAACTTTCATCAGAAATAAAAGAATTAAAATATAATATTGATAATAGAAATTACGAAAACGCAATATCAATAATTGATAATCTTTTTGAAAAACTAGGAGAAATTTCTGGAACCGAAGAATTTGCAAATAAATTAGATGACCTAATATCAGTTATAGATAATGATGAGGTGGATGAGCAAAAATTGTCTGAAGTAAGTTCAGAGACTTTTGATCTTTTCAATTTAGAAGTTTCATGGAGAGATGATGCTAATAAGAATTTGATACCTGAATTAATTAAATATAATGATGTTATCAAACATAATATTGGTCTTAGACTTCAAAACAGATTAACTAAAGAACAAGCTAAATTTGTTGCTAGGTGTAACTCAGTTCATAGAGATATATCTTTAAACTTTTAATTAATGGAAAATTATATTTTACCAAAAAAACAGGCTATTATTGTTTTTTTTGTATTTGCATTTGGTTATTTTTTATCATGTTTGTTACGTGCAATTACTGCAACACTTTCACCAGTATTAACCTCAGAATTTAATTTATTAGCAGCTGATTTAGGATTATTAGCTGGAGGTTATTTTTTAGGTTTTGCTTGTATGCAAATACCGCTTGGATATTTGTTAGATAAATATGGACCAAAAAAAATTATCTCTTCTTTTTTATTAATTGCATTAGTTGGAACAGGATCATTTGCTTTAGCTGAAAGCTTTTCTGGATTGTTAGTTTCAAGAATTCTAATTGGTGTAGGTGTAAGTGCTTGTTTGATGGCTCCGTTAACGGGTTACAGAATATGGTATGCAGAAAATCAGCAACAAAGAGCAAACTCATGGATGTTAATGATTGCATCATTAGGTTTTTTGTCATCCACATTGCCTGTGCAACTTTTATTGCCTAGTTTCGGATGGAGATGGATATTTGGAGGTATCGCTATCTTAATTTTAATTAGTATTTTTCTAATGTTAGTTTTCATTCCAAAATGGAATTTAACTAAAAATAAAGAGTTAGAAGAGTCAAGTAATACTGGAACTTTATCAGAAGTTTGGAAAAATAGATTTTTTATAAGTGTAATTCCAATGGGTTTATTTAATTATGGGGGCTTAATGGCTATACAAACTTTATGGGCAGGCCCATGGATGACTAGAGTTGCTGGTTATACACCACTTCAGAGCGCTACAGGATTATTTTGGATCAATGTAACTATGTTGGTATCCTTTTTTTTGTGGGGTTATTTTTTACCAAAAATTTCAGGTATAGGTTTTACTGCAAAAAGAATACTTAAATTAGGTTTGCCAATTAGTTTTTCTGTAATGTTTGTGATTATATTGCTTGGCCCAAAAGCGGGTGCATTCTACATAACTTTATTTATTTTAAGTTCAATTTTTTTATCAGTTACACAGCCAGCTGTGGGCCTATCTTTTTCAGGTTATTCTGCTGGTAAAGCATTAACTTCATTTAATTTATTAATATTCGCAGGAACATTCATAATGCAATGGCTAATGGGATTAGTGATAGATATTGTTAAAGGCATGGGTCACACAGAAATATTTGCTTTTAAATCAGCTTTTTCAGTTTTCTTAATCTTAAGTATTATTTCTTATATATTTTTTTTAATATTAAATAGAAAAAAATATGAAAATAAAACGTAGGAATTTTTTTTTGGAATTATTTATTGGTATTGTTGCAATTTACTTAATTATATTAATTTTCTTATTCTTTTTTCAAAGAAATTTAATGTATCATCCTGATGAGAATAATTATTCTGGAGATAATTTAGAAGTTAACATTGAAAAAGTTACCATCAAAACAACTGATAATATTAATCTTTTAGGCTGGTTTCATAATAAAAATTTAAAAAGTTATAAAACAATAGTTTATTTTCACGGAAATGCAGGGACACTTGAAAACAGAATCCATAAGTTAAATCATTTTAAAGACATGGATATTAATTTTTTAATTATTGCATGGAGAGGGTTTAGCGGTAATAAAGGAAAACCAAGTGAGGAGGGTCTTTATACAGATGGTGCTAGTGCAATAAACTGGCTTAAAGAAAAAGGTCTAAAAGAAGAAGATATAATTATTTATGGAGAGTCATTAGGAACGGGCATTGCCACTGAAATTACTCAGAATAAAAATTTTGCAGGATTAATATTAGAAACGCCCTTCACATCAATGATAGAGGCTGCGAAAAATTTTTATCCATATATTCCAGTAGGTTTAATTTTAAAAGATAAGTATGAAAATAATAAAAAAATTAAAAATATTAATATTCCAATATTAGTAATGCATGGTGAGGCCGACCAAATAGTTCCATTTTGGATGGGTAAAAAAATTTTTAATTTAGCAAGTGAACCCAAATATTCATATTTTACAAAATATGACGATCATATGATGGAATATGATGATAAACTTGTGTTAGCTCTTAAATCATTTGTTGATAGTTTAAATTAAGCCACAATCTAAACAAACATAACTCAAATTTTTTTTTTAAGTTAAATCATGAAAAATCTTTTCATATTTTTTATTATCTTGTTTTCTTTAAGTAATTTATCAAATGCTAAAGAAAATTTAGCATCTGTAGATAGCCTTTTTCATATTGATCAAATGAATTCGCACGATAAAAATTTTGCATTATATTTTAAAACTCGTGAAAAAGCCGTCTTAGCTCGAGGAGAAAATTCAAATTATATTAATGATTTTCCAAAAGATCTTTATATTTATAACTATAAAACAAAAGAGTCTTTGCCATTAATTTCTTATGAATGGTTTCCCAAAATGGCAAAACATTTTTTGCAAGAGTATGATTTCCCGGTTTTTCCAGATGATTTTGCATATTATCTTTTAAAAGATAACAAAACTCTGGTGATGATTAGTGCTGTAAAAAGTTTAAAATCTAATTTTAAATTTGATATTGTTGAAAAAAAGTTAGAGCTTTATCCTATAAATGGAAAATTTGATTTTATTATTTCTTCGATAGCTAAAAATTGCGGACATTATGAATTTAAAGAACACTATAAATGTAGTTTTTATAAACCTTTAATTTCCAGTACCTTAATTAATTAATTTGAGTAAATGCCTCAGCGAATTTTTCGGCCTCAAAAATTTGTAAATCATCTTCTTTTTCACCCAATCCAAGTGCAATAATTGGTAGTTTATATTTTTTAGCAACAGCTAAAAGAATACCTCCTTTTGCTGTGCCATCTAATTTTGTCATAATAAGACCAGTTATTGGAATAATTTTATTAAATTCTTCAACTTGATTAATTACATTTTGGCCAGAGGTTGCATCCAAAACTAAAATAACATCATGTGGAGCATCAGGATCAATTTTTTTAGTAACGTTTGCAATTTTTTTATATTCTTCCATCAAATTTTTTTTATTTTGTAGTCTTCCAGCTGTATCAATTAAAACTTGATTAAAATTATTGTTTAATGCTTCCTCAATAGCCTTATAAGCGACTGATGCAGGATCAGAGCCTTGAGATGATTTTGTTATTTGAACATCAACTTTGTTTGCCCAATTTTCTAGTTGCTCTATAGCTGCTGCTCTAAAAGTATCTGATGCAGCTAGCATTACTTTGTTTCCATTACACTTTAATATTTTGCTTATTTTTCCAATAGTAGTTGTCTTCCCAACACCATTGACACCTGAAATTAATGTTGCATTTAATTTTTCTTTTTTTTTGAAGAATTCAATATTTTCTAAAGGTTTCATAATTGAAATAATATAATTTTTTAAAATATTATTTATTTCTTCGGTTAAATCTTTATTGGGATCAATTTTTGTTTGAGAAATTATTTCTCTTATTTCTGAAGCAGAAACAATACCAACATCGGATTGAATTAAGTAATCTTCAATTTTGTCTAATGTTTTGTCATCAATCTCTTTTTTTACAACTATATCTCTTAAACCCGTTGTAAAAGCTGAGGCACTTTTTTTAAAACCTGATTTAAATTTTTCAAAAATTCCCATTAAATTTTAAAATTTATCTCCTCAATATCTGAAACTGGTCCTTTCATATGAATACTATTGTTTTCATCAATTGAAATTGTCAATCTACCTGTAGAAAATTCAATATCAACTTTATCATTTACCAGTCCGTTTTGTTTTGCGGCAAAAGCTGTTGCACAAGCTGCAGTTCCACAAGCCTTGGTAAGCCCAGCTCCTCTTTCCCACACTCTAACTTTTATCAATTCTTTGTTAACAACAGTTGCTAAAGTAACATTACATTTTTCTGGAAATAGAGAGTGGGTTTCAATTTTTGGTCCAATTTTTTCAATTTCAAAATTTTCGTTATTATCAACAAAAAAAACCACATGTGGATTTCCAACATTTACAGCGGTTCCGCCAGAAAATTCGTTATTATTTTTGTCATTAATTTTAATTCCCAAATTATTCGTATTTAATTCTTTAGACAATGGAATCTCATCCCATTTTGTTTTTGCAACACCTATTTCTGTTGAAACCATTTTTTCTCCAACAATATTTGATTTTAATTTGCCAGATAAAGTTGTTAAGATAATTTCTTTTTTGTTATTTTCTTTCCCTAATAAATCAGCAATACATCTTGTACCATTTCCACACGCACCAGACATTCCTCCATCTGAATTATAAAATTCTAATGAAGCATCTGAAATATCATTTTTTTTAATCAATATTAGTTGGTCACAACCAATAAATTTTCTGTCACAAATCTTTATTATTTGCTCTTTCGTCAAATTTGTAATTGTTTGCCTATTATCTATGATGACAAAATCATTACCTAAACCGTCCATTTTAAAAGCTTTAATATCCATATATAGATATTTAACTTATTTATTGACTTTTTGAACCTCTATTATAGGTTGTTGCCGTTTCCGCAAAAACATTAACTTTGCGGTGTCTTTGGAAACAAAGAGATCGACACTAGTCAGCGAGGGTTCGCCCACTAGTGCGTTACTGCTATGCGTAATAAATATGTTTGAAAATTTAACAAATAAATTTGAAGAAATTTTTTCTTCTCTTAAAAAAGCACCTTCACTTGATGAAGCTCAAGTAGATGAAGGTTTAAGAGGCATTAGGCAAGCCTTACTTGAAGCAGATGTCTCATTGGATGTTGCAAAAGATTTTATTGAAAAAGTTAAGCCAAAAGCATTAGGCCAAGAGATAATAAGGTCTACCTCTCCTGGGGATATGGTTGTTAAAATTGTTTACGATGAGCTTGTAGACTTACTAGGTGCAACAAATAATGAGATAAACTTAAACGCAGTACCGCCTGTCCCAATGATGTTAGTTGGGTTACAAGGTTCTGGAAAAACAACAACAACAGCAAAATTAGCAAAATTTTTAGAAACTAATAAAAAGAAAAAAGTAATGATGGTCAGTCTAGATATTTACAGACCAGCTGCACAAGAACAACTTAGATCTTTAGGAGAACAAAATAATATTTTAACTTTACCTATTATAGAAGGTCAGCAACCTGCTGATATTTGTAGAAGAGCAATAAGTGCCGCTAATTTAAATGGAGCTGAAGTAATTTTATTTGATACTGCTGGTAGAACTCAAATTGACTTACAAATGATGAGTGAGATTAAGCAAATTGAAGCTGTCATTAATCCAACAGAAACCTTCTTAGTTGCAGACTCTTTAACAGGTCAGGTTGCAGCCTCAGTGGCAAAAGAATTTAAAAATACAGTTAATTTATCTGGAATTATTTTAACTAGGGCTGATGGTGATGCAAGAGGTGGAGCCGCAGTGAGTATGAAATATGTTTCAAACGTTCCAATTAAATTTTTAGGGATAGGAGAAAAAATAGATAATCTTGAAGTATTCCATCCAGACAGAATTGCAAACAGAATACTTGGTATGGGAGATATCGTATCCCTTGTAGAAAAGGCGGCTCAAGATTTAGGAGAAGAAAATCTTAAAAAAGCAGAGGAAAATTTAAAAAAAGGTCAATTTTCTATGGAAGATTATTTATCTCAATTAAGACAAATGAAAAAAATGGGTGGTATTGAGGGAATTATGTCTTTTATGCCAGGAGTTTCTAAAATTAAATCTCAAATGGACTCAGCGGGAATTGATGAGAGTATAATTACTAAAAATGAAGCTGTTATTTTATCCATGACAAAAAAAGAAAGAGAGAACCCAAAAATAATAGATGGTTCTAGAAAAAAAAGAATTGCTAATGGCTCTGGCACAGATCCGGCCACTATCAATAAATTGCTTAAGCAATTTAAAATGATGTCTGAAATGATGAAAAAGATGTCAAAAGGAAATCTGAAAGGTATGTCTGACAAAGGTATACCGCCAGAGCTATTTAATCAATTAAAGTAAAAAGGAGAAGAAATGTTAAAATTAAGATTATCAAGAGGTGGAACAAAAAAACGTCCTGTTTATAAAGTTGTTGTTGCCGACAGTCGTTTTGCAAGAGATGGAAGATTTATAGAAAAGGTTGGTTTCTTTAATCCTCTATTACCAAAAGAGAAAAAAGAAAGAGTGGGCCTAGAAGCTGAGAGAATTAAATATTGGCTTGGTCAAGGAGCTCAACCAACAACTAGAGTAGCAAGAATTTTAGGTGAGAACGAACTAATGCCTATGCCTGCAAATGGAAATAATCCAAATAAAGCAGTGCCAAAAAAAGAGAGAAATAAAAAAGAAGAGGATAATAAAGAAGCTCCTAAGGAAGAAGCTCCTAAAGCAGAAGCAGCTCCAGCAGCAGAAGCTCCTAAGGAAGAAGCTCCTAAAGCAGAAGCAGCTCCAGCAGAGGAAAAAAAATAATTTAAAGATTATTTATGTGGCAAGCTCAAGTGTTTACACTTTATCCAGAGGTTTTTCCTGGTCCTTTATCTAAAGGACTTTATGGAAAAGCTTTATCAAATAATTTATGGAAACTTAAAGTTGTAAACATAAGAGATGCAGCTGATGACAAACATAAAACAGTAGATGACACACCTTATGGGGGTGGTTCAGGGATGTTGTTAAAAGCAGATGTTCTTGCAAAGTCTTTAGATGAAAACAAAAATGAGAATGAGAGAATTTTATACTTATCACCAAAAGGAAAAAAATTTGATCAAAATTTAGCAAAAGAGCTAGCTAATGAAAAATCTCTGTCTTTAATTTGTGGTCATTTTGAAGGTGTGGATGAAAGAATACTTTCAACAAGAAATATTGAGGAAATTAGTATTGGAGATTATGTTTTGTCAGGTGGAGAGTCAGCGGCATATGTAGTTATAGATAGTATTTTAAGATTGCTGCCAGGTGTATTAGGAAATGAAAACTCTAAATTAGATGAAACCTTTGAAAATGGTCTTCTAGAGTACCCTCAGTATACAAAACCTCAAATTTGGGAGGAAAAAGCTGTGCCAGACGTACTATTATCAGGTGATCATAATAAAATTAAACACTGGCGTTTATCTCAATCTGAGGCTATAACACGCGTCCGAAGACCAGATTTATGGGAAAAATATAAGAAGAATTAACTTGATAATTATTAACATGAAAACAATTGAAGAAATAAACCAGCATAACGTTAACAAAATTCTTTCAGAGAAAAAAATTCCAGAATTTTATCCTGGAGATGTTGTTAAGGTTGGTGTGAGAATTACCGAAGGTAAAAAAGAAAGAATTCAATATTTTGAGGGAGTATGTATTGCTAAAAAAAGCAGAGACCTAAACTCATCTTTTACAGTTAGAAAAATTTCCTTTGGAGAGGGTGTTGAGAGAACTTTCCCATTATTTGGAACTTTAATTGATTCAATTAAGGTTATTAGATCAGGTAAAGTAAGAAGAGCAAAACTTTACTATCTAAGAGACAGAACTGGTAAATCAGCAAGGATTGCTGAAAAAATTAGAAAAAAAATTGGTATTGATATCGAGGCAAAACCTGAAACAGTGACAGAGGAAAATGTAGCTCCTGCAGTAGAAGCACCAAAAGAAGAAGC
Organism: uncultured Pelagibacteraceae bacterium; assembly: GCA_902604035.1. Classification (GTDB taxonomy): domain Bacteria; phylum Pseudomonadota; class Alphaproteobacteria; order Pelagibacterales; family Pelagibacteraceae; genus Pelagibacter. Next base: position 53,378 of record CACKXG010000001.1, on the reverse strand, counting down.
CCCTAAAGCAGAAGCAGCACCTAAAGAAGAAGCCCCTAAAGCAGAAGCAGCACCTAAAGAAGAGGCGGCTCCATCAGCAGAGGCTCCTAAAGAAGAACAAAAATCAGAAAGCTCTACAGAAAAAAAATAATTTTTTTTTCAATGTCTACAACATTATACGATAAAATTTGGAACGATCATCTAGTTGATCAACAAGATGATGGCACATCTTTACTTTTTGTAGATAGACATTTAATTCATGAGGTGACAAGCCCCCAAGCTTTTGAAGGATTAAGAAATTCTAATAGAAAAGTTAGACACCCAAATTTAACTTTAGCAGTTGCAGACCATAATGTTCCAACAACTGACAGATCAAAAGGTATTTCAGATGAAGAGTCAAAAATTCAAGTAGATACTTTAGAGGCAAATTGTAAAGAATTCGGTGTTCAGTTATTTGGTATGGATGATAAGAGGCAAGGTATCGTTCATATTATAGGACCTGAGCAGGGTTTTACTCAACCAGGTACAGTTATTGTTTGTGGAGACAGTCATACCGCAACGCATGGAGCATTTGGTGCTTTAGCATTTGGAATAGGAACTTCAGAAGTTGAGCATGTTTTAGCGACCCAAACACTAGTTCAAAAGAAAGCTAAAAATTTTAGAATTAATGTTAATGGTGAACTTCCTTTAGGAGTTACTTCTAAAGATGTAATACTTCAAATAATTGGAAAAATAGGTACAGCAGGTGGAACAGGATCTGTTGTGGAATATGCTGGAGATTTAATAAGATCTTTAAGTGTTGAGCAAAGAATGACTATTTGCAATATGACAATTGAAGGTGGTGCAAGAGCAGGATTAATTGCACCAGATGAAAAAATTTTTGAATATTTAAAAGGAAAACCAATGTCTCCAAAAGGTGAAAATTGGGATAAAGCTTTGAACTATTGGGAAGCTTTAAAAACAGACTCTGATGCTAGTTTTGATAAAGAAATTAGCCTTAATGCAAATGAAATTTTACCTATGATTACATGGGGTACATCACCACAAGATGTAATAACAATTGATGGAAAAGTTCCAAATCCAAATAATGAGACTGATGAAGATAAAAAAAATTCAATTGAAAGAGCTTTAAAGTATATGGGTTTAAAACCTGACATGGCAGCCAGAGATATAAAAATAGATAAAGTATTTATTGGTAGTTGTACTAATGGCAGAATAGAAGATTTGAGAGAAGCAGCAAAGATCTTAAAAGATAAAAAAGTATCATCGCATGTTAACGCTATAGTAGTTCCGGGCTCAGGCCTAGTTAAAGAACAGGCAGAACAAGAAGGACTAGATAAAATTTTTGTTAGCTCAGGGTTTGAATGGAGAGAACCAGGTTGTTCTATGTGTTTAGCGATGAATGCTGATAAATTAAAACCAGAAGAAAGATGCGCCTCTACATCAAATAGAAATTTTGAGGGAAGACAAGGTAGAGGTGGTAGAACCCATCTAGTTAGTCCAGGAATGGCTGCAGCAGCTGCAATTTCAGGTAATTTAGATGATGTCAGAAAGTATCAAAACTAAATGCAAAAATTTAATAAATTAAAAAGTATCCCAGCTTATTTACCAATTGTAAATATTGATACAGACATGATAATTCCAAAACAGTTTTTAAAAACTATCAAAAGAACTGGCCTTGGAAAAAATTTGTTTTTTGAAATGAGATATGATGATCAAGGCAAAGAAATAAATGATTTTGTGTTAAACAAAGATCCATTTAATCAATCTAAAATTTTAATTGCTGGAAAAAACTTTGGATGTGGTTCGTCAAGAGAACATGCTCCTTGGGCTTTATTAGATTTTGGAATTACTTGTGTAATAAGTTCAAGTTATGCAGATATTTTTTTTAGTAATTGTTTTAAAAATGGAATTTTGCCTATAATCCTTGAAGAAGAAAAAATAAAAGAGCTATCTGAATACGCAAATAGACAAGAAGAAATTTCTATTGATTTGCAAGAGGAAAAAATAATTTATGGAAATAATGAGCTAAAATTTGAAGTTGATCCATTTAAGAAAAAATGTTTGTTAGAAGGACTTGATGATATCGCTTTATCGCTAAAAAAATCAGAAAAAATAGAAAACTTTGAAACAAATTTAAAAAACGAAAAGCCTTGGGTATTTAATGATTAAAGTAAAAAAAAGAAAAATACTTTTACTTCCTGGTGATGGTATTGGTCCGGAGGTAATAGCTGAGGTAAAAAAAATTATAAACTGGTTTAATGATAAAAAATCTTTAGATTTTGAAATTGATCAGGAGCTAGTTGGTGGTTGTTCTTATGATAAACACGGTACCCCAATCACTGATGAGGTTTTTTACAAAGCACTAGAAAGTGAAGTAATTATGCTTGGAGCAGTTGGTGGTCCTACATGGGATAACCTAGAATTTTCCAAAAAACCAGAAAGAGCATTATTAAAACTTAGAAAAGAATTAAAGCTTTTTGCTAACTTAAGGCCTGCAATTTGTTTTAAACAATTAGTAGATGCTTCAACCCTAAAGCCAGAGGTAGTTTCAGGACTAGATATAATGATGGTAAGAGAGTTAACGGGTGGAATATATTTTGGTGAACCTAGAGGAATTAAGCCAATTGAAAATGGAGAAAGAAAAGGAATTAATACACACACTTATACGACTAGCGAAATTACTAGAGTAGCTAGGATTGCTTTTGATTTAGCTAGAAAAAGATCAAACAAGGTTACTTCATGTGAAAAATCAAATGTGATGGAGGCAGGACAATTGTGGAAAGAAGAAGTCCAAGAACTTCATGAAAAAGAATACAAAGATGTAGAATTAAGTCATATGTTAGCAGACAATTGTGCTATGCAGCTTTTAAGAAACCCAAAACAATTTGATGTGATTGTAACAGATAATTTGTTTGGAGATATGTTGTCGGACCAAGCTTCGATGTTAACGGGATCTTTAGGTCTTTTGCCATCAGCATCTTTAGGCGCAAAAAATAAAGATGGTGAGATGAGAGCGATGTACGAGCCTATACACGGGTCAGCTCCAGATATAGCTGGTAAGGGGATAGCAAATCCAATTGCTTCTATTTTGAGCTTTGCTATGGCACTAAGATATTCTTTAGATCTTGATAAAGAAGCAGATATTTTAGAAAAAGCAGTTCAAGATGTTTTAAATGATGGGTTAAGAACTAAAGATATAATGTCAGAGGGTATGAAAGAAATTTCCACGTCAGCAATGGGTGATGCGATAATTTCAAAATTGCAATAAAACTAGAATTATTCTAAGCTTTAAATATGCCAAGTTACACCGCACCAGTAAAAGACATGATGTTTCTCTTTGAAAAATTAAGAGATAATAAAAATTATAATGAGCTTGAAAAATATAATGAGGTGAGTGCAGATCTTGTTAAAGATATTTTAGAAGAAGCAGCTAAAATAAATCAAAACTTAATTTTACCTCTTGCTAAAGCAGGTGACGAAAATCCAGCAATTTTAGAAAATGGTGTTGTCAGAACACCACCGGGTTATAAAGAAGCATATCAGAAATACATCGAAGATGGTTGGACGTCATTGTCTTGTGACCCCAAATATGGAGGCCAAGGAATGCCAAAAACAGTAAGCGCGTTCTTTGATGAAATGCTTTCCTCAGCCAGTTTGTCATTTAAATTATATAGTGAACTTAGTATTGGTGCCTATAATTGTATTAATCATCATGCTTCAGATGAAATTAAAGATAAATATTTACCAAAGATCGTCGAAGGTAAATGGAGTGGCACTATGTGTTTAACAGAACCAGTCTGTGGTACAGACTTAGGTTTGTTAAAAACCAAAGCCGTAAAACAATCTGATGACACCTATAAAATTAGTGGTCAAAAGATTTTTATAACTTCTGGTGATCATGACTTAACTGAAAATATTATTCATTTAGTTTTAGCAAGATCAACAGACTCTCCAGCGGGCACTAAAGGAATTAGTTTATTTTTAGTACCAAAATTTATTGTAAATGAAGATGGTAGTGTTGGTCAAAGAAATGGAATTTCAACAGGATCTATAGAGAGCAAAATGGGAATAAAGGGTTCAGCAACATGTGTGTTAAATTTTGATGAAGCAACTGGTTATATGATTGGTAACAAAGATAAAGGTCTTAGTGCTATGTTTACCATGATGAACCTTGAGAGAATAGTGGTAGGCATTCAAGGTTTAGGAATTTCTGAAATTGCGTATCAGAACTCACTTGCTTATGCAAAAGAGAGAAAGCAAGGAAAAACAAATAATTCAAAATCTACAAATGGTGCAGACTTTATAATAGATCATGCGGATATTAGAAGATCTTTACTTAATATGAAATCAATTATTGAAGGAGAAAGAGCTTTATGTTTTTGGTTGTCACAACAAACTGAGGTGAGTCTTTATCATCCAGATGAAAAGATTAAACAAGAAGCTTTGGATTATGTTTCATTGATGACACCAGTTGTTAAATCATTATTTACAGATTTAGCTATGGAAATTACGAACGACGCGATGCAAATACATGGTGGATATGGGTACACTAAAGACCAAGGAATAGAGCAATTATATAGAGATAATCGTATTACCCCAATTTATGAAGGAACAAATTCTGTTCAGGCAGCAGATTTAGTATTTAGAAAATTATCAAATAAAAATGGCGATGTTATCAATAAGTTTTTAGATATGATTAAATCTGAATGTGATAGTAAAAATGAAAAAGTAAAAACATTTTCAAAAGAATTAAATCATTATTTAGATATTTTATCTAAGTTTACCGACTGGATTAAGGATAAACATAAAATCGAAAAAGACGATGTTAGTGCTGCAGCAAATGATTATTTGAGAAGTCTGGGATATGTTTCAATTGCTTATGCTTGGATAAAAATTTTAGATGTAAGTTTTAGTGATTTTGAAAAAAATAAAGAATTTTATAGTGATAAAATAAATACAGCAAAATTTTATTTTGATAAGGTATTGCCTAGAGCTGAGTATCATTACAAATCTGCTATTTCTGGAAGTTCTAATATAATGAATTTTAAATTTAATTAATAATGAATCATTACGAGACAAATTTAGATAAAAATAAAGCTAACTACGTACCACTTACCCCATTAACGTTTCTTAAAAGAGCAAGAGAAATTTATCCAAATTATGAAGCTATAATTTATGAAGATAGGAAATATACTTGGAATGAAGTTTACAAAAGAGCTGTAAAATTTGCAAGTGCACTGTCAAAAATTGGAATTAAAAAAGGAGACACTGTTTCATTCTTAGCCTTTAATACACCAGAGATTTTCGAAGGACATTACTCAGTACCTATGGCAGGTGCAGTATTAAATACAATTAATATAAGATTAGATGCAAATACAATTTCATATATTTTAGATCACAGTGATGCAAAGGTACTAGTAGTTGATAGACAATTACATGGAGAAGTTAAGAAAGCATTAAAAACTTTAAATAAAAAAATTATAATAATTGATATAGATGATAAAAATGCTGATCAGTCGAAATTAGAAAAAATTGGCGATTTAGAATATGAAAGTTTTTTAAATACAGGTGATGAAAATTTCGATTGGCAAATGCCAGAGGATGAATGGCAAGCAATATCATTAAGCTATACATCAGGTACTACAGGAAATCCCAAAGGAGTAGTTTATCATCATAGAGGTGCATATTTAATGTCTACAGGAAGTTCGGTAGCTTGGAACATGCCAAATAGATTAAATTTTTTAACAGTGGTTCCAATGTTTCATTGTAATGGTTGGTGTTATCCATGGACAGTTCCAATGTTAAACGGAAGGACAATTTGTTTAAGAAATATTGATATAAAAAAAATTTTTGAATTAATTGATAAATATGAAGTAACTCATTTTGGCGGTGCCCCAATAGTATTAAACATGATTACAGGAGCTCCTGAAAGTGACAAAAAAAAATTAAAACAAAAAGTTTATGTTTTGACTGCTGGAGCGCCACCACCAAGTATAATTTTCAAAAAAATGAGAGCATTAGGTTTTGAGGTTATGCATGTATACGGTTTAACGGAAACTTATGGACATGTTACTCAGTGTGCGTGGAATGATGAATGGAACAATTTCGATGAGGAAAAACAAAATGAAATTAAGGCTAGGCAAGGTGTGAGATATCCAAATACTGAAGGTGTTGTTGTTTTGGATCCAGAAACAATGAAAGAAGTTCCTAAAGATGGAAAAACAATTGGTGAAATTATGATTAGAGGGAATGTCGTAATGAAAGGTTACTTTAAAGACAAAGATGCTACTGATAAAGCCATGAAAGATGGATGGTTTCATAGTGGTGATTTAGCTGTAATGCATCCTGATGGGTATGTAAAAATACAAGATCGATCAAAAGATATAATTATTTCTGGAGGAGAAAATATTTCTTCAATTGAAATAGAAAATACACTTTCTAAGCATCCATCAGTTTCTATTGCTGCAGTTGTTGCAAAACCAGATGAAAAATGGGGAGAAGTTCCTTGTGCATTTATTGAAATGGTTAAAGATAAGCCGGTATCAGAAAAAGAATTAATTGATTTTTGTAAAGAAACTTTAGCTGGATTTAAAGTTCCTAAAAAGGTTGTATTCTGTGATTTGCCAAAAACTTCGACAGGAAAAATACAAAAGTTTGAATTAAGAAAACAAGTTTAGGTAATTTTTGAATTTTCAATTGGAAAATAAAAATGTTTATGCGTCTGATGCAGGACAGGGTATTGATGAAAATAAAGAAACAATAGTATTTCTTCATGGAAGTGGTCTTTCGCATATTGTTTGGTCTCTAACTGAACAGTTTTTTTCAAATAATAATTTTAATGTATTATCAATTGATTTACCTGGACACGGTAATTCTGATGGCCCTTGCTTAGATAGTATTGAAAAAATAGCTGATTGGTTGGAGCAGGTTTTTAATAAACTTAATTTAAATAATTTAATTTTAATTGGTCATTCCCAAGGTTGCTTGGAGATACTTGAATATGCTCACAAATATAAAAATAGATTAAAAAAGTTAGTTTTTATTGGAGGGTCAAATAAGATGCCAGTTCATCCAGATTTAATTGATCTAGCAAAAAATGGGGACTCCGATGCTGTTAAATTAATGATGAAGTGGGGTTATGAGGGTTCAAAAAGATTTATTGGAGGTAACCCAGTAGAAAAAATAATACAATCGCCTCGAGATATAAGAGATATACTGGCGGTAGACCTTGTTGCATGCAATAATTACAAAAATGGTTCTGATGCTGCTAAATTAATAGAATTTCCATCAATGTTTATTTTTGGTTCTTTAGATAAGATGGTAAATCTAGAAGCAGGAAAAAAATTTTCTAGTCTAATTAACAACTCATCTACACACATAATCGAGGGTTGTGGCCATATGATTATGATTGAAAAAGCATTTGAAATGAGAGACAAAATTTTAGAATTTTTGAAAAAATGAAAAACTTTTTAATTGCAAAATCAAGAAGACTTAGAGGTACACCATATACTTCTCGAATTGAGGAACAGGGTGTTACAGCTTATACAATTTATAACCATATGTTGCTTCCAGCTGCCTTTGGTTCAATTGAAGATTCTTATCATCATTTAAAAGAGCATGTTCAAATTTGGGATGTAGCAGCTGAAAGACAGGTAGAAATCTCAGGAAAAGATTCTGCAAAATTAGTTCAGCTAATGACTTGTAGAGATTTATCAAAATCTAAAGATGGAAGATGTTATTATTGTCCGATTATAGATGATAATGCTGGATTAATTAATGATCCAGTTGTTTTAAGAATTAATGAAAATAAATGGTGGATTTCTATTGCAGATACGGACGTAATATTATTTGCAAAAGGATTAGCAATTGGAAATAAATTTGATGTTAAAATCATAGAGCCAAAAGTTGATATCATGGCTGTACAAGGTCCAAAATCATTTCAATTGATGGAAAAAGTATTTGGAGAACAGATCACAAAATTAAAATTTTTTGGTTTTGATTATTTTGAATTTGGAGGTTCAAAACACCTCATCGCACAATCTGGATGGTCTAAACAAGGAGGTTATGAAGTATATGTTCAAAATACTGAAGCAGGCTTAAAACTATATGATCATTTATTTGAAATTGGAAAAGAATTTAATATTAAACCAGGGTGCCCCAATTTAATAGAACGAATCGAAAGTGGACTGTTATCTCATGGCAATGATATGGATAACGGAGATAATCCTTATGAATGTGGTTTTGATAAATATGTAAACATAGATAGTGATATTATTTTTTTAGGAAAAGAAAAATTAAAGAAAATAAAATCCGAAGGTATTAAAAGAAAATTAATGGGTGTGAAGTTAGATTTGGACAAAATAAGTTTAACAGGATCTTTAGATCTGACTGATGATAATAACAAAATCATTGGGGAATTAAGGTCAGCCTGTTATTCGCCTCATTTTAAAAAAGTAATTGGTATTGCTATGATGAAAAAATCGCATTGGAATATAGACCAGAACATAAAAGCAAGCATAAATGGTGATATTTGTAGTGGTAAAGTTTGCGATTTACCTTTTATTTAGTATAACAACTTTAAAATGAACATAGCTATAGTAGGTGCAACAGGAAATGTTGGAAGGAAAACTCTTGAGGTATTTGATAAAAAAAACTTCAAGTTTGATAATTTATATTTAGTTGCCTCAGAAAAAAGTGCAGGAAAAAAAATCTCTTTTAGAGATAAAGAGTATGTTATTGAAAATTTAGAGACATATGATTTTTCAAAAGCAGATATAACTTTTTTTGCAGCAGGAGGAAAAATTGCTGAAAAATTTGCAGAAAAGGCTGCCAAGCACACAATTGTAATAGATAATTCAAGTTTTTTTAGGATGGATCCTGATGTTCCATTGATCGTTCCACAAGTGAATGCAGACGAAATTAAAAATATGAAAAAAAATATTATTGCCAATCCAAATTGTTCTACAGCACAACTTGTTATAGCACTTAAACCACTACATAATTTATTCAAAATTAAAAGAGTTGTAGTTTCAACTTACCAATCTGTTTCAGGTGGTGGCAAAAGTCCAATGGACGAATTAATAGATCAAACTAAACAATATTTAGATGGAAAAAAAATAGAGTCAAAAAATTTTACTAAACAAATTGCTTTTAATGTTATTCCACATATCGATGTTTTTGCCGATGATGGATATACAAAAGAAGAATTAAAAATGACAAATGAAACAAAAAAAATATTAGATGATTCAATAGAACTTACAGCTACATGTGTAAGAATTCCTGTTTTGGTATCTCATTCGGAGTCTGTAAATATAGAATTTGAAAAACCATATACTTTAGAAAAAGTGAGAGATGTTCTGAGTAAAGCAGATGGTTGTGAGGTTATTGATAAAAGAGAAAATGGAGGTTATAGCACACCATTTGAAGCAGCTGGGAGTGATGAGACATATATATCTAGAATTAGAGAAGACAAAACTAAAAAAAATTCATTAAATTTGTGGATTGTATCAGATAACCTACTTAGAGGTGCAGCACTTAATTCTGTTGAAATTGCTGAAACAATTATTAACTCAAAATAAAATATGGAAGACAGACCTTTATCACCACATATACAGATTTATAAATGGCATATTTCTTCATTAGTATCTATTTCACATAGAATTACAGGAATAATTAATTTTTTTGCGATCACATTAATTTGTATTTGGTTTGCATTAATGCTTTTAGGAGAAAGTAACTATCAAATTATTAAAATTTTTTTAGAAACTTTTTTAGGTAAGTTTATTCTAATTGGAATAACCTGGTCATTTAGTTTTCAAATGTTAAGTGAAGTAAGACACTTGATTATGGATTTAGGTTATGGATTTGAATTACAAACAACAAAAATTACAGGTATGTTAGTTATTTTTGGTTCGATTATTTTAACTATCTTAATTTATTTAATTGGCAGAGGATTAATATAATGCTTCCAGTAACAAAAAAATGGTTATTCTTAAAAATTAGTTCCGCAATCTTATTACCTTTAATGCTTTGGTTTATTATAAATTTAGTGAATATTTATGATAAAAGTTATTTAGAAATAGTGAATTTTTTAACAACGCAACCATCTAAATTCTTAATTGGATTATTTTTAGTTATTGCTTATTTTTTTTCAGCTTTAACTATAAGTGAGGTTTTTGAAGACTATATTAACGATAAAAAAACCAAAAATGCCGCAAACAAAGTCCTAAATTTTTTTGCTATAACAATCCCAGTAATTACAATAATTGTAATTTTAAACTTAAATACATGAAAGCATATAATATTATAGACCATGAGTACGATGTAGTTGTACTTGGAGCAGGTGGATCAGGTTTAAGAGCAGCAGTAGGGCTTAGCGAAGCTGGCTTAAAAACAGCTTGTATCTCAAAAGTATTTCCAACTAGAAGTCATACATCAGCTGCGCAAGGTGGTATTTCAGCTGCACTCGGTAACATGGGTGAAGATGACTGGAGATGGCATATGTATGATACTGTAAAAGGTGCAGATTGGTTAGGTGATCAAGATAGTATTGAATATCTATGTAAAGAAGCTCCTAAAGCAGTTTTAGAATTAGAGAAATATGGAGTTCCATTTAGTAGAACTGAAGAGGGAAAAATTTATCAAAGACCATTTGGTGGAATGACAAAAAATTATGGAAATGGAATAGTTCAAAGAACTTGTGCAGCAGCCGATAGAACAGGACATGCTATTTTACACACATTGTATGGACAAGCGTTAAAGCATAATACAGAATTTTTTATAGAATATTTTGCATTAGATTTGTTGATGAAGAATGGAGAATGTAAAGGCCTAATTGCTTGGAATTTGAATGATGGAACAATTCATAGATTTAGAGCGCATACAGTAATTATTGCTACAGGTGGTTATGGAAAAGTTTATTATTCAGCAACATCAGCACATACTTGCACTGGTGATGGTAATGCAATGGTTTTAAGAGCTGGGCTGCCGCTTCAGGATATGGAGTTTGTTCAATTTCACCCAACAGGAATTTATGGCCATGGCACATTAATAACAGAAGGTGCGCGAGGAGAAGGGGGTTATCTTACAAATTCTAAAGGTGAGAGATTTATGGAAAGATATGCTCCAAATGCAAAAGATTTAGCATCAAGAGATGTTGTTAGCAGATCTATGTCTATTGAGATTAATGAGGGAAGAGGTGTTGGAAAAGATCAAGATCATGTTCATTTGAACCTAAGTCACTTAGATAAAGATATTATTGAAAGCAGGCTTCCTGGAATTACTGATGCAGCAAGATTATTTGCAAATGTAGATGTAACTAAAGAACCAATTCCTGTTGTACCAACAGTTCATTATAATATGGGTGGTATTCCAACAAACTATAAAGCAGAAGTATTAACTGTAAATGGCTCAGAAAAAACTGTTCCAGGTTTAATGGCTATAGGAGAAGCGGCATGTGTCTCTGTTCACGGAGCAAATAGACTTGGTTCTAATTCTTTAATTGATTTAGTAGTATTTGGAAGAGCAGCAGCAAAAAGAGCAGCTGAGTTAGTTAAGCCAGGAACACCTCATGAAGAAATTCCTGAGTCAGAAACACAAAAATGTTTAGATAGATTTGATAAACTTAGAAATGCACAAGGAAATAATAGTACTGCAGAACTTAGACTTTCAATGCAAAAAACTATGCAGTCGAAATGTGCAGTTTTTAGAACAGAAAAAAATCTTAAAGAAGGTGTTGATGAGATTAAAAAAACTTATGATGGTATGGACTCAATTTCAGTTAAAGATAGGTCTTTAGTATTTAATACTGATTTAGTTGAAACATTAGAATTTGATAATTTAATAAGACAAGCAGTAACTACTGTAGAGTCTGCATATCATAGAAAAGAGAGCAGAGGTGCTCACGCGAGAGATGACTATCCAAAAAGAGATGACGAAAAATTTATGCAACATACTCTTGCTTGGTGTGATGGAAAAAATACAAAGATTAGTTACAGAGCAGTACACAAATCAACTTTAACAAATGAAGTTCAATATTTTCCACCACAAGAGCGAGTATATTAATGGTTCAGCTAAGTTTACCTAAAAATTCAGAGGTTAAAAAAGGCAAATATTTTAAAGACAAAACTGGATCTAAAAATTTAAGAAAAGTAAATATTTATAGATGGGATCCATCGACAAAAGAAAATCCTAGAATTGATACATACGAAGTTGATATGGATAATTGTCCATCTAAGGTGCTGGATATTCTAAATAAAATTAAAAACGAAATTGATCCTACATTGGCTTATAGAAGATCTTGTGCTCATGGTGTTTGTGGTTCTTGTGCTATGAATATGGGAGGAAAAAACGGACTTGCTTGTACAACTCCTCATGCAGAGATAGACGGTGACATCGATATTTATCCTTTACCTCATTTAAAAGTTAAAAGAGATTTGATTGGTGATTTAGATGGCTTATATAAACAATATCAATCTATTGAACCTTGGTTAAAAAATAACTCAACAAAACAGACAACAGAAATTTATCAGTCTAAAGAAGATAGAGCAAAACTTGATGGTGCTTACGAATGCATTATGTGTGCTTGCTGCTCTACATCTTGCCCAAGTTATTGGTGGAATGGAGATAAATATTTAGGTCCAGCAGTTCTGTTACAGGCTTATAGATGGATTATTGATAGTAGAGATGAAGAGAGAAAAGCTAGATTAAAAAAAGTTTCAGATGAATTAAAATTATATAGATGCCATACAATATTAAATTGTACAAATGCATGTCCTAAGGGCTTGAATCCAGCAAAAGCTATAGCTGAAATAAAAAAAATGTTAGCAACAGCTAATGTTTAAATAGACTATTCGATATTTTTGATCTAAAACACCGTATTCATGAAATTAATAGAACACTTCGTAAACGGTAAAATAATTCCGGGATCTTCAGATAAAAAAGGAAAAGTTTTTAATCCAGCAACTGGCGAACAAGAGTCAGAGGTAAGACTTGCTTCAAAATCTGATCTAGACAGTGCTGTTGAGGTAGCAAAAAAAGCATTTGAAAGTTGGTCTTTAAAACCTGCTCTACAAAGAGCTAGAATAATATTTAAATTTAAAGAATTAATTGAAAAAAATTCTGATGAATTAACGAAGTTAATAGTTTCAGAACATGGAAAAGTTTATGAAGATGCAAGAGGCTCTTTAACTAGAGGACTTGAGGTGGTAGAATTTGCTTGTGGAATACCACATTTATTAAAAGGTGAGTTTTCAGAAAATGTTGGAACCAATGTTGATAGTTGGTCAATCAGACAACCATTAGGAGTTGTTGCAGGTATTACACCTTTTAATTTTCCTGCTATGGTACCTATGTGGATGTTTCCAATAGCAATAGCTTGTGGAAACACTTTTATTCTTAAACCATCAGAAAAAGACCCTTCTTGCGCAATAAGATTAGCAGAATTACTTTCTGAGGCGGGTCTTCCAGAGGGAGTATTTAACGTAATAAATGGAGATAAAGAAGCTGTTGATGCAATTTTGGAGAACAAAGATATCAAAGCTGTTAGTTTCGTAGGATCTACTCCTATTGCAAAATATATTTATGAAAATTCAGCTAAAAATGAAAAAAGAGTTCAAGCTTTGGGTGGAGCAAAAAACCATTTAGTTGTTATGCCAGATTGTGATTTAGATGGTGCAGTAAATGGTTTAATGGGTGCTGCTTATGGTTCAGCTGGAGAAAGATGTATGGCTCAATCAGTTGCGGTTGCGGTTGGAGATATTGGTGATGAACTTGTATCAAGATTATCAAAAAAAAGCTGAAGCTTTAAAAGTTGGTCCTGGAATGGATAAAGCATCAGAAATGGGACCTTTAGTTACAAAAGAACATTTAGAAAAAGTTACAAGTTACGTTGATTTAGGTGTCAAGGAAGGCGCGAAGCTAGTGGTTGATGGAAGAGGTTTAAAACTTCAAGGTTATGAAAATGGTTTCTATATAGGTGGATGCTTGTTTGATCATGTAAATAAAGATATGAGAATTTACAAAGAGGAAATATTCGGTCCAGTTTTATCAGTTGTTCGAGTAAAAACTTTTGAAGAAGCTGCAAAATTAATTAACGACCATGAGTACGGAAATGGAGTTAGTATTTATACAAGAGACGGTGATGCAGGTAGAACTTTTGCAAGTAAAATTCAAGTAGGTATGGTTGGTATTAATGTGCCGATCCCAGTTCCAATGGCATTTCATAGTTTTGGTGGTTGGAAAAGATCATTATTTGGAGATAGTGGAATGCATGGTATGGAAGGAATAAAATTTTATACTAAACTTAAAACAGTAACATCCAGATGGCCTTCAGGTGTCCGATCAAATGCGGAATTTGTTATGCCAACAATGAAATAAAGGAAATAAATGACAAAAATATCTTTAATTGGTGCAGGCCAAATAGGCGGAACTCTTGCACATTTAATAGGAACAAAAGAATTAGTAAATGAAGTGGTTTTATTTGATGTAGCTAGTGGTATTGCAAAAGGAAAAGCATTAGATATTGCACAATCTTCATCTGTAGATGGTTTCAATGTTAGGTTTTCAGGAACTGATAACTATGAGGATATAAAAGATTCAGATGTAATTATAATTACAGCAGGTGTTCCAAGAAAACCTGGAATGAGCCGAGACGATCTTCTTGGAATTAATTTAAAAATTATTAAACAAGTTGCTGAGGGGGTAAAGAAAAATGCTCCTAAAGCTTTTGTGATCTGTATCACCAATCCTTTAGACGTTATGGTTATGGCATTTCAAAAATTTTCAGGTTTGCCATCAAATAAAGTTGTTGGTATGGCAGGTATTTTAGATAGTTCGAGATTTAAATTATTTTTATCATTAGAACTTAATGTGCCAGTAAGAGAAATTGAGGCAATGGTTATGGGTGGTCATGGTGACACCATGGTTCCTATGCCAAGATTTACAAAAATTTCAGGTAAACCATTGTTGGATCTTGTAAAGGATGGAAAGATTTCTTTAGAAAGAGTTGAGGAAATTAATCAAAGAACACGAGATGGTGGTGCAGAAATAGTTAAATATTTAGAAAAAGGATCAGCCTTTTATGCGCCTGCAGCTTCAGGTGTTCAAATGGCAGAAGCATATTTAAATGATCAGAAAAAATTATTACCCTGCGCTGTACAATTAAATGGAGAATATGGTGTGAAAAATGTTTATGCAGGTGTTCCTGTTGTCATTGGAAAAGATGGTGTAGAAAAAATTGAAGAGATTGATTTAGATGAAAAAGAAAAAAAAGAATTTATGCATTCAATAGATGCTGTAAAAGCTTTATGGGAAGCTGCATCTAAAATAGATCCTGATTTATCTAAATAATAATGAATATTCACGAGCATCAAGCTAAACAAATATTAAAAAAATATGGAGCTGTAGTTCCAGAAGGAGTATTTGCGCTTAATGTTGATGAACTTATTCAAAAAGCAAAAGCACTCAAAACTGAGAAATATGTGCTTAAAGCACAAATCCATGCTGGAGGTAGAGGAAAAGCTGGTGGTGTAAAAATTTTAAACTCTATTGAGGAACTAACAGTAGCAGCTAAAGAATTACTTGGAAAAACACTAGTTACTCATCAAACTGGCCCTGAAGGTAGAGAGGTAAAAAGATTATACGTAGAAGAATCATCAAATATAGATAAAGAATTTTACTTATCGTGCCTGGTTGATAGGGCAAGTTCTAAAATTGCATTTATATCAAGTGACCAAGGAGGGATGGACATTGAAGAAGTTGCAAGCAGTTCTCCTGAAAAAATTATAACTACAAAAGTTAATATGGGTGATGAAATTTCTGAGTCAGATTGTGAAAAAATAATTAATATTTTTAATTTAAATGAAGACACAAAAAAACAAGCAATAACATTAATTAAATCAATATATAAAATGTTTGTAAGTACTGACGCAAACATGGTTGAAGTAAATCCATTAATTTTGACAAAAGAGGAAAAAATTGTTTGTTTAGATGCAAAAGTTAATTTCGACTCTAATGCTTTATTCAGGCATCCAGAAATTGTTGAATTAAGAGATTTAAATGAGGAAGATCCTACCGAGATAGAAGCTAGCAAGCATGATCTTGCATATATCAAGCTAGATGGAAGTATTGGCTGTATGGTAAATGGAGCAGGATTAGCAATGGCAACTATGGATATAATTAAATTGTATGGTAAAGAGCCAGCAAATTTTTTAGATGTAGGTGGTGGCGCATCCAAAGAAAAAGTATCTGCCGCATTAAAGATAATTCTCTCAGATAAAAATGTTAAAGGTATTTTAATTAATATTTTTGGAGGAATAATGAGATGTGATGTCCTTGCTCAAGGAGTAGTTGATGCAGCTAAAGAAATTAATATTGCTGTACCTTTAGTTGTGAGATTAGCAGGCACAAATTTCAAGGAAGGAAAAGAAATTCTTGATAATTCTGGATTAAAATTAATTTCTGCAGAAAATTTAGATGATGCTGCTAAGAAAATTGTTGAGGCGATAAAATAAAATGTCGGTTTTGGTAAATAAAAATACTAAAGTAATTTGTCAGGGATTTACTGGCTCACACGGAACATTTCATTCAGAGCAGGCTATAAAATATGGAACCAATCTTGTTGGTGGAGTTACGCCAAAAAAAGGTGGACAAAAACATTTAGACAGACCAGTTTTTAATAGTGTTTTAGAGGCAAAAAATGAAGTAGGAGCAGATGCAACTATGATTTATGTACCTGCTAAATTTGCTGCAGCAGCAATCATTGAAGCTATTGATGCATCAATTGAACTTATTGTTTGTATAACAGAGGGTATTCCAATTCAGGATATGCTTAAGGTAAGACAAAAATTAACTGGCTCTAATAGCAGATTAATTGGACCCAATTGTCCAGGAATAATCACACCAGATGAATGTAAAATTGGGATTATGCCAGGAAGTATTCACAAAAGAGGAAGTGTTGGAATTGTATCAAGGTCAGGAACATTGACATATGAAGCAGTAGCCCAAACAACTGAAAATGGACTTGGTCAATCAACTTGTATTGGTATTGGTGGTGATCCTATTAATGGAACAAATTTTATAGATTGTTTAGATTTATTTTTAAATGACTCTGAAACAGAATCTATTTTAATGATAGGTGAAATTGGTGGAACAGCTGAAGAAGAAGCGGCTGACTTTATAAAAAATCATAAGATTAAAAAACCGATAGTTGGATTTATTGCTGGAATTACTGCCCCTCCAGGAAGGAGAATGGGGCATGCTGGTGCCATTATATCAGGTGGCAAGGGTGGAGCTGAAGATAAAATTAAAAAAATGGAAGAATGTGGCATTACAGTTGCCAAATCACCATCAATTATTGGAAAAACTTTATTTGATAAACTGTCTAATTGAAAAAAAATATTAGAGGGATATATTAAATAAAAAGATGTCTTCATCAAAAAATCTTGATTTCGAAAAAACTTCATTTTTAAACAAATCTAATAGTGCATTTATAGAAGAAATGTATTTAAAGTTTGTAAATAAAGATGCTGATCTTCCAGAAAGTTGGGCAAATTATTTTGAGGGAATTGGTGAAGAACTAAATGTTATAGCAAAAGAAATTAATGGTCCATCATGGGGACCTACTAAAAAAAAGATTGATATTGATGAATTACAAAAAAAAATAGAAGAACAAGATAAAAATGATTTTGATAATGTCAAATTAGACACTTCAGAAAAATTTAATTTTCAATTACTTGCTGACTCAAACAAAGATTCTATTAGTGCTGTAGCATTAATTAGAGCATATAGACTAAGAGGACATTTATTAGCAGATCTTGATCCTTTAGAAATGAGAGTGTCAGAATATCTAGATGAGCTTCATCCAGATTTTTATGGTTTTAAAAAAGAAAATTACGATAAGAAAATTTTTCTAAACGGGGTAATCAATCGTAAATATGCAAATATAAAAGAAATACTTAAGTTTATGAAGAAAACCTACTGTGGAAAAATAGGTTATGAGTTCATGCATATTTCAAACCCAGATGAAAGAAAGTGGTTTAGGGACAGGATAGAGCAAGATAAAAATGCACTTCAATTTACAAAAAATGGTAAAGAGGCAATTTTAAATAAATTGGTACAGGCAGAAGGATTTGAAAAATTTTTAGCTACAAAGTATGTGGGAACAAAAAGATTTGGCTTAGATGGTGGCGAAAGTTTAATACCTGCTCTTGAACAAATAATAAAAATTGGTGGTCAAAATAATATAAAAGAAGTTAAAATAGGTATGTCTCATAGAGGTAGGCTTAACGTTTTGGCAAACGTTTTACAAAAATCTTACAAAAAAATTTTTAATGAGTTTGCTGGTGAGTTTAGTACTGATTCTGAAGATAGTGCTGGAGATGTAAAATATCATCTTGGAGCGTCGTCTGATAGAGAATTTGATGGAAATTCAGTACATGTCAGTTTAACAGATAATCCTTCTCATTTAGAGGCTGTTAACCCAGTTGTTTTAGGTCAAACAAGAGCCAAACAATTTTTTCATAAAGACCGTCAAAGAAATAAAGTTATACCTATTCTCATACATGGGGATGCAGCCTTTGCTGGTCAAGGAGTTGTAGCAGAATGTTTTGCAATGTCTGGACTACCAGGACATAATACTGGTGGAACAATTCATATTATTGTTAATAACCAGATAGGATTTACTACTAGTCCAAGATTTGCGAGGTCTTCACCTTATCCATCTGATGTTGCAAAAATGGTAGAGGCTCCAATTCTTCATGTTAATGGTGATGATCCAGAAGCAGTTGTTTATGCAACTAGAATAGCAACTGAATTTCGATTAAAATTTAATAGAGACGTTGTAGTAGATTTAATTTGTTATAGAAGATTTGGACATAATGAGGGAGATGAGCCTTCATTTACTCAACCTTTAATGTATAAAAAAATTAGATCTCATCCCAGTGTTTACAAAATTTATGGAAATAAATTAGTAAACGAAAAATCTATAACTGAAGAATTATTAAATCAAAATGTTAAATCATTTAAAGATTTACTTGATGAACAATACAAAAGTGCAAAAGATTATAAACCTAAAATAGAATGGTTTGAGGGAACATGGTCAAGATATAAACCTGAAAGAGGTAAAGATAAGAGGGGTATAACAGGTTTCGATGAAAATAAATTAAAAATAATCTCAGGTAAAATAAATGGTATTCCTGAGGAAAAAAATATTCATAAGACTATCTCTAAAATATTTAATGCTAGAAAAGAAAGTGTTGAAAAAGGTACTGGAATTGATTGGTCTTCAGCTGAATCCTTAGCTTTTGGATCTTTGCTAGAGGAGGGATATCCAGTTAGACTTGTAGGACAAGACTCTGGAAGAGGAACATTCAGTCAACGACATTCTGTTTTAAGAAATCAAATAGACAATTCTAGGTACATTCCACTGAATAATATTTCTAAAAATCAAAAACAATTTGAAGTAGTAGATAGTTTTTTATCTGAACTTGCGGTTTTAGGTTTTGAATATGGTTATAGTCTAGTAGAGCCAAATACACTTACACTTTGGGAAGCACAATTCGGTGACTTTGCTAATGGAGCTCAAGTAGTAATTGATCAATTTATTGCATCTGGTGAGAGAAAATGGAATAGAGCATCTGGTATAGTAATGTTGTTACCTCACGGATATGAAGGACAAGGACCAGAACATTCTTCAGCAAGATTAGAAAGATTTTTACAACTATGCTCAAACGATAATATGCAAGTAATGAACTGCACAACCCCAGCAAATTATTTTCATGCTTTAAGAAGACAAATGCATAGGAGTTTCAGAAAGCCACTAATCATAATGACACCAAAATCATTATTAAGAAATAAGTATTGTGTTTCAAATTTAGAAGATTTTAACAAAAAAAATACTTTCCATAGAGTATTGTGGGATCATGCTATAGATCCTAAGTCTAAAGGATTTATTAAACTAAAAGAAAGTTCTAAAATAAGAAAAGTAATTCTTTGTTCTGGAAAAGTATATTTTGATTTGTTAGATGCCAGAGAAAAGCTTAAAAGAGATGATGTAGTGATGTATAGAATTGAACAATTGTATCCATTTCCAGCAAAAGCTTTGGTTAAGGAGTTAAAACCATATGCTGAAAATGCCGATTTCTTTTGGTGTCAAGAAGAACCAAAAAATATGGGTGCTTGGTTTTCAGTTAGAGATTATATCCAATGGACATTAGACACTTTAAAGGCTAATAATAATAAAATTTCTTATATAGGAAGAAGCCCAGACGCAACTCCTGCAACAGGATATGCCAAAAGGCATAATTCTCAACAACAAGAAATAATTAACAAGGTATTTGATTAATTTTAATGAGTGAAAAAATAGTAGTCCCTGTTCTTGGCGAAAGTATAACAGAAGCGACTGTTGCAAAATGGTTAAAAAACGCAGGTGATACAGTCGAAGCAGATGAGCCAATTGTAGAACTTGAGACAGACAAAGTAAACTTAGAAGTGCCATCTCCAATTTCTGGTGTGTTAACAGAGATAAATTCACAAGATGGATCAGTCGTTGAAGTAGGAGCGTTATTAGGTTCTGTATCAGCAGAAGGTGGAGCGGTTAAATCTGCGCCAAAAACGCAAAAAGTAATCAAGCAAGAGGAAATAGTTCCTGTAGAGAGCAATGTAATAAAATTAGATGCAAATAAAAAAGAACCAAAAGTATTTGAAGAAAAAGATATGGAAGAACCCAAAGAGAAACCATTGGTTTTAACTGAGGAAGTTAAACCAGATGTTGCTCCTAAAAGAAATGTTAATCCAACCTTGTCTCCAGCAGTGAGAAAAATAGTAACTGAAAATAATATCGATATTAATTCAATTCAAGGTTCAGGAAAAGATGGGAGAGTTTTAAAAGGAGATTTAATAAGTTTGATGGGCGCAAATCCAAAACCATCTGAAAGAAAAATTCAATTTGGTGAAGAAGAACGAATTAAGATGACTAGGTTGAGACAGACTATTGCAAAAAGATTAAAACAAGCCCAAGAGAATGCTGCTCTTTTAACAACATTTAACGAAGTTGATATGAGCAGTGTGATGGAAATGAGGAAAGAAAATCAAGAGGATTTCCAAACTCGTTATGGAATAAAATTAGGATTTATGTCTTTCTTTGTAAAAGCATGTGTGGTTGCTTTAAAAAATTTCCCTGCGGTGAATGCTGAAATAGAAGGAGATGAGATTGTCTATAAAAACTATTACAATATTAGCTTTGCTGTTGGAACAGATAAGGGTTTGGTTGTTCCAGTTTTGAGAAATGCAGATGAATTATCCTTTGCTGATATTGAAAAAAATATAAAAGAAATTTCAGAAAAAGCTCGAGATGGAAAGCTAACGATTGAAGATCTCCAGGGAGGAACATTTACTATAAGTAATGGAGGCGTGTATGGGTCTATGCTTTCAACTCCAATACTAAATTTACCTCAATCTGGAGTGTTGGGCATGCATAATATAGTGGAAAGACCTGTTGTTGTAGACGGTGAAATCAAAATAAGACCAATTATGTATTTAGCATTATCATATGATCACAGAATTATTGATGGAAAAGAATCTGTATCTTTCCTTAAAATGATTAAAGAAAACTTAGAAGACCCTAGAAGGTTGTTTTTAGATATTTAAATGTCAGAAAAATTTCAAGCTGTAGTTATTGGAGGTGGACCGGGTGGTTATGTGTGTGCAATCAGACTTGCTCAATTAGGATTAAAAACTGCATGTATAGAGTCTAGAGGGTCTTTGGGAGGTACTTGTTTAAATGTTGGTTGCATCCCATCAAAAAGCCTACTTAATCTGTCTGAAGAATTTCATAAAGTAAAAAGTTTAGCAAACAAAGGTATTGAAGTTGGTGAAGTAAAATTAAATTTAAACAAAATGATGAAAAGCAAAGATAAAGCTGTAACCGTTCTTACAAAAGGTGTTGAGTTTCTTTTGAAAAAAAACAAAGTTACTTATTTTAAAGGACACGGAAGTTTTAAATCTAAAAATGAAATTTTAATAAAGGATGATAAAAATAAAGAAACCATCATCCAAACAGAAAAAACAGTTATTGCAACAGGATCAGTTCCAGTTTCATTACCAGGAATAGAAATAGATGAGAAAACAATTGTCTCATCAACAGGTGCTTTAAAGTTAGAAAAGGTACCTAAGAAAATGGTTGTAGTAGGAGGAGGCTATATAGGATTGGAGATGGGATCTGTATGGTCAAGACTTGGAGCAGAGGTGCAAGTTGTTGAATTTTTAGATCATATTACACCTGGAATGGATAAAGAAATCTCATCAGAATTTATGAAAATATTAAAAAAACAGGGAATGAAATTTAATATGCAAAATAAAGTTGAAACAATTAAAAAAAATGCAGCTGGTGCAGTGGTTTCAACAGTAGATAAAGACGGTAATAAAAATAATTTTGAGTGTGATGTTGTTTTGATTTCTGTTGGTAGAAAACCTAATACAGATGGTTTGAACCTAGAGTCTGTAGGAGTAGATCTTGATGAAAGAAATAGAATTAAAACTGATAAAATTTTTAAAACTAACGTTGAAAATATTTATGCAATAGGCGATGTAATTGTTGGTCCAATGCTTGCACATAAAGCAGAGGACGAAGGTATAGCAGTTGCAGAAAACATAGTTGGTCAATCTGGACATGTAAATTACGATACAATCCCAGGAGTAGTTTATACAACACCAGAAGTAGCATCAATCGGTAAAACTGAGGAACAATTAAAAGAATTAAATAAAAAATATAAAGTAGGGAAATTTTCGTTTATGGCTAATTCAAGAGCTAAGGCCATAGATGATGCAGAAGGTTTTGTTAAGATTTTAGCTGATGAGCAAACAGATAAGGTATTAGGTGCACATATAATTGGACCTCATGCAGGAGAATTAATTGCAGAGATTGGTGTTGCAATGGAATTTGGTGCAAGTGCAGAAGATATCGCCCGAACTTGTCATGCTCATCCAACATTTTCTGAAGCAGTTAAAGAAGCTGCTTTATCAGTAGATAAAAGAGCAATACACTCTTAATTTTTTTTCATAGTATAAAAATATGAAATATCCGATTCTTGTACCAAATATTTTTAATCATCCATTCACTTATGAAAGTAGTTTAAAGCTTAAAGTTGGTGATTATGTAATGGTACCTTTTGGAAAATCAAAAATTACTGGTGTTGTTTGGGACGAATTTGAAAAAAATAATAATAAAAATTTTAAGACTAAAAATATAATCAAGAAATTAGACGTTACTCCGTTAAAAAAAAATACAATAAATTTTTTAAATTGGTTTGCAGAATATAATCTTATCCCAAAGGGTATGGCTTTAAAGTTAGTACTCTTAACTAGTAATGTGGTAGAGAACAAAGAAAATAAACTTTATCAAATATTTGATAGCAAAATTAAACAAACCTTAATCAAGCTATCTAGTGATCAAAATAAATCTCTAAAAAAAATGAATGCTTCAAATAAAAAATTTAGAGTTCATGTTTTACAAGGCACAACTGGATCAGGAAAAACTTTAGTTTATTTTGAAGCATTAAAACCATTGATAGAGAAGGGTTTTCAAGGATTAATTTTATTACCAGAAATAGGTTTAACTAGTCAGTTTGAACAAAAATTTTTAGAATATTTTGGTTTTAAGCCCGCAGTTTGGCACTCAGGTATTTCAAAAAAAAAGAAAGAATTAATTTGGAGCGGCGTTTCTAATGGTAAAATAAAAATAATTATTGGTGCAAGGTCTTCATTATTTTTACCATTTAAAAAATTAGGAATGATAATTGTTGATGAGGAACATGATCAATCATTTAAACAAGATGAAGGCATAACCTACAATGCTCGTGATATGGCAATTTCTAGAGCATCTTTTGAAAACATTCCAATAAATTTGATTACTGCTGTTCCTTCAATAGAAACTTTTGAAAATATTAAAAAGGGTAAATACGAGGTTTCTAGAATAAATGAAAGATATCAAAACGCATCTTTACCTAATTATGAAATTATTAATTTAAATAATACCAAACTTGAAAAACAATCATGGCTATCAAATAAAATTATTGAAAAAGTTAATTTACATTTAGAAAAAAAAGATCAAGTTTTGTTTTTTTTAAACAGAAGAGGTTTTTCTCCAAATGCTTTATGTAATAAGTGTTTTACAAGTTTCACATGTCCAAATTGTAGTATCAATTTAGTTTATCATAAAAATAAAAATAACTTATTATGTCATTATTGTGGATACAAATCCGATCTTAAAAGGGACTGTACAAAAGAAGGTAATTGTGAATTTATTTTTAGCGGCCCTGGTGTTGAGAGAATTTCAGAAGAGGTAAAAAGAAAATTCCCTGGAAAAAAAATAGAGATTTTTTCAAGTGACACAATGAATAAAAAAGATTCTAAAGAAAAAATAGATAAAATTATAAATAATGAAACGCATATTTTAGTTGGAACTCAATTAATTTCGAAAGGTTTTCATTTTCCAAGCTTAAATTGCATTGTAGTTGTTGATATCGATCTTTCATCTCAAGGACATGATTTAAGAGGTGCTGAAAAAAATTTGCAGCTCTATCATCAACTTTCAGGACGTGCAGGAAGAACAGGAAAACCAGCAACGGTATATTTTCAAACTTATGAAAATAATACTAAGATGATTTCAGAAATTACAAGTAAAAATCCAGATATTTTTTTAGAAAGAGAACTAGAGATAAGAAAAAAAAATAAACTACCTCCATTTCAAAGGTTTATTTCTTTAATCCTAACGGGAGATAATGAAATTAAATTAGAAAAAGAAGCTATTAATTTTAAAAATTTCATTGAAAATAAAATTGAAGGAAAAATATTAGGGCCTGTGAATGCCCCATTATTTAGATTAAAGAGAAAATTTAGAATTAGATTTTTAATCAGAGGCTTAAAATCCATGAAACTACAAAGCTCTCTTGCAAAAATTATTCCAAAATATAAATTTTCTTCTGGAATAAAACTTTCAGTTGATGTTGATCCAATTAACTTCAATTAACCGCAAAAAAGAGGCCTTTTTTACGAATCCGCTACTTGAAGACATAAGGGTCATATGCTATTTAGGGCGTGATTTTTAAATAATCTTCAACATTATAGAGGAACCAAGTTGAGTAAAGACACCGGATTTTCAATAACTTCAGCTGAAAGGTATTCTCTTGCGCTTTTTGAACTTTCAGAGGAAAACAATCTTTTAAGTCAGATCGAAGATCAGTCTTCATCTATTCTTAATTTAATTGAGCAAAGTGAAGATTTTTCTAATTTGATTAAAGATCCAACTACAAACCAAGAAGATTTATTAAAAGTAATCAATACAATCTCTGAAAATAATAAATTTGAGTCTTTATTTAAAAATTTTTTAAGTTTCTTAATTCAAAAAAGACGTTTCTTTTTTATTGAGCGTATCCTTAAAAGCTTTATTGAGATTTGTTCAAGAAAAAGAGGTGAACTTAAGGCAGAATTAAAATCAGCAAAAGAATTATCTAATGAAGAAATTGCAAAAATTACAGAGGAGTTAACAAAAAATTTTAGCTCAAAAATAAAATTAAACTACAAACATGACGAAAGTTTAATAGGAGGTTTGGTAGTACAAGTAGGAAGTACTATGGTCGATACCTCAATTAAAAATAAATTACAACAAATCGAAAATAGAATGATAGAGGCATA
The DNA here is from genome assembly GCA_902604035.1 of uncultured Pelagibacteraceae bacterium. Lineage (GTDB taxonomy): Bacteria > Pseudomonadota > Alphaproteobacteria > Pelagibacterales > Pelagibacteraceae > Pelagibacter. The sequence continues at coordinate 27,707 of CACKXG010000001.1, read as the reverse complement.
AATGGAAATAAATCCTTCAGAAGTTACAAAAATATTAAAAGAACAAATTAAAAATTTTGGTGATAAAGCAGAAGTCACAGAAGTTGGTCAAGTTTTATCAGTTGGAGACGGTATTGCTAGGATTTATGGTTTGGATAATGTTCAAGCTGGTGAAATGGTAGAGTTTGCAGATGGTTCAAAAGGTATGGCTCTAAACTTAGAAAGTGAAAACGTTGGTGTCGTAATTTTTGGTGATGATAGAAATGTTAAAGAAGGGGATGTAGTAAAAAGAACGGGTAATATTGTTGATACTCCAGTTGGAAAAGAATTATTAGGAAGAGTAGTGGATGGTTTAGGAAATCCTATTGATGGAAAAGGACCATTAGATAAAGGAATTAAAAAAAGCAGGGTTGAAGTAAAAGCTCCTGGTATTATTCCACGACAATCAGTAAGTGAACCAATGCAAACTGGTCTTAAATCAATTGATAGTCTAGTTCCGATTGGAAGAGGGCAAAGGGAATTAATTATCGGTGATAGACAAACTGGTAAAACAGCAGTTGCAGTAGATGCAATAATTAATCAAAAAAAAATCAATGAATCTGGTGATGAAAAACAAAAACTGTATTGTATATACGTTGCAGTTGGACAAAAAAGATCAACAGTAAGACAAATTCAAAAAACATTAGAAGAAGCTGGAGCTATGGAGTACACAACAATCGTTGCTGCTACTGCGTCGGACTCTGCTCCTTTACAATTTTTAGCACCATACACAGGTTGTGCTATGGGAGAGTATTTTAGAGATAATGGAATGCATGCGTTAATAATTTATGATGATTTGTCTAAACAAGCAGTTGCTTATAGACAAATGTCATTGCTATTAAGAAGACCTCCAGGACGTGAGGCTTATCCTGGAGATGTATTTTATCTTCATAGCAGATTACTTGAAAGAGCAGCTAAATTAAGTGACGAACATGGAGGTGGATCACTTACTGCACTGCCAATTATTGAAACACAAGGTGGAGACGTATCCGCGTTTATTCCAACTAACGTTATTTCAATTACAGACGGACAAATTTTCCTTGAAACAGAACTATTTAACCAAGGTATAAGACCTGCAATTAACGTAGGTTTATCAGTATCTAGGGTTGGTTCATCAGCTCAAACAAAAGCGATGAAAAAAGTTTCTGGTTCAATGAAACTAGAGTTAGCACAATACAGAGAAATGGCAGCTTTTGCTCAATTCGGATCTGATTTAGATGCATCTACTCAGCAGCTTTTGAATAGAGGCTCTAAACTAACTGAACTTTTAAAACAAAAACAATATTCACCGATGACTGTTGCAGAACAAGTTATTTCAGTATTTTGTGGAGTGAAAGGTTATCTTGATGATATTGATTTAAAAGACGTTGCTGAATTTGAGAGCAAAATTATTGAAAAATGTAGATCAGATAAGCCTGAGATTATCGATTCAATTTTAACTTCAGGAAAACTTGAAGAAGATAAAGAAAAATTACTTGTTGAGGTAATCACTCAATTAAAAGGAAATTTTAAATCTTAATAATTTATGGCAAGTTTAGACGACCTAAAAAAAAGAATAGCTAGTGTAAAGTCTACACAAAAAATTACTAAAGCTATGAAAATGGTTGCAGCAGCTAAATTAAGAAGAGCTCAAGAAAGCGCTGAGAAGGGAAGACCTTATTCTGAAAAGATGAATAATGTTATTTTAAATTTATCAAATGGTATATCTGATAAAGAAAATGCACCAAAGTTATTGTCAGGGACTGGTCAAGAAAAAACTCATCTTTGTGTGGTGATGACTTCTGATAGAGGTTTATGCGGCGGATTTAATTCTAATATAATTAAAAAAGCTAAAAGTTATTTTGCAAAAATTTTAAATGAAGGTAAAGAACTTAAAATTATTACAGTAGGCTCAAAAGGAAACGACCAATTAAAAAGAGTTTATGGTGATAAAATAATCGAAAATATTTCTTTCAAAGAGTCTAAAAATGCAAATTATTTTGATGCTGACAAAGTTGGGAAAATGGTAATTGAAAAATTTGAGGCAGGTGAATTTGATGTTTGTACAATTTTTTATAACCAATTTAAAAATGTAATTACTCAAATTCCTCAAGCACAGCAAATTATCCCTTTAAATAATGAGGGAGAAGAAAATAGTTCAGAAGAAAGTTACGAATTTGAACCAGATGAGGATGAAATTTTAAGCAATTTATTGCCAAAGAATATTTCTACACAAATATTTAAAGCAATGTTAGAGAATTCAGCTAGCGAACAAGGGTCTAGAATGAGTGCAATGGATAATGCAACCCGAAACGCAGGTGAAATGGTTGACAAACTTACTATTGAATATAATAGAAGTCGTCAGGCAGCAATTACAAAAGAACTAATAGAAATCATATCAGGAGCAGAAAGTTTATAATTATGAGCAAAGGAATAATCACACAAGTTATTGGAGCGGTAGTAGACGTAAAATTTGATGGTGAACTACCAGAAATTTTAACAGCATTGGAATGTAAAAATGGTGATAACAGACTAGTTTTAGAAGTAGCACAACACTTAGGTGAAACCACTGTAAGAACAATTGCTATGGATGCTACTGAAGGACTAAAAAGAGGTGATGAAGTTACCAACACAAATGCTCCTATTCAAGTTCCGGTTGGGCCTGAAACTCTTGGAAGAATTATTAATGTAATTGGGGAACCAATTGACGAAAGAGGTGAAGTTAAAACCAAAGAAAGTTGGCCAATTCATAGAGCTGCACCTGAATTTAATGACCAATCAACAGAAACTGAAATCCTTGTAACAGGTATCAAAGTAATTGATTTGCTTGCACCGTATGCAAAAGGTGGAAAGATCGGATTATTTGGTGGAGCAGGAGTAGGAAAAACAGTTTTAATTATGGAATTAATTAATAACGTTGCAAAAGCTCATGGTGGTTTTTCAGTTTTTGCGGGAGTTGGAGAGAGAACTAGAGAAGGAAATGACCTTTATCATGAAATGATTGAGTCTGGAGTAATTAAAAAAGATGGTGCTGGTTCAAAAGCTGCTTTAGTTTATGGACAGATGAATGAACCTCCTGGAGCAAGGGCAAGAGTTGCACTTACAGGGTTAACTGTAGCTGAATACTTTAGAGATCAGGAAGGTCAGGACGTACTTTTCTTTGTAGATAACATTTTTAGATTTACTCAGGCAGGATCAGAGGTTTCAGCTTTGTTGGGAAGAATTCCATCTGCTGTTGGATATCAACCGACATTAGCTACTGACATGGGTAACCTACAAGAAAGAATTACGACTACAAACAAAGGGTCAATCACATCTGTACAAGCAATTTATGTACCTGCTGATGATTTAACAGACCCCGCTCCAGCAACATCGTTTGCTCACTTGGATGCAACGACTGTACTTTCAAGACAAATTGCAGAAATTGGTATTTACCCTGCTGTAGATCCACTTGATTCTACATCAAGAATTTTAGATCCAAGAATTGTTGGAGATGAACATTATAGAGTAGCAAGAGATGTTCAACGAATTCTACAATCATATAAATCACTACAAGATATTATAGCTATTCTTGGTATGGATGAGTTATCAGAAGAAGATAAATTAGTTGTAGCAAGAGCAAGAAAAATCCAGAGATTTTTATCTCAACCATTCTTTGTTGCAGAAGTATTCACTGGTTCTCCAGGAAAACTTGTTGATCTTGACTCAACTATCAAAGGTTTTGATGCAATCTGTAAAGGTGAGTATGACCACTTACCTGAAGCTGCCTTTTATATGGTTGGAACAATTGAAGAAGCTATAGAAAAAGCTAAGAAAATGGAACAAGAAGCTGCTGCTTAATGAGCGAAGGGTTTAAAGTTGAAATAGTAAATCCTGAAAAATCTTTTTTAGTAAAAGATGATGTTTCAGAAGTTGTGGTCCCTGCTTTTGAAGGAGAGATGGGAATATTAAAGGATCATATTTCTATTATTTCCTTTTTAAAACCTGGGATAATAAAGATTTTATCAAAATCAGGTGATGAAAATTACTATGTTGAAGATGGGATTGTTGAGTTTAAAAATAACAATCTATCTATTCTAACAAGTACAATTTTTAATCTTGCTGATATGGATAAATCAAAGCAACAAGATTTACTTAAACAGGCAGAAGAAGAGGCTAATAAAACCGATATTAACGATCAATCTAAATATTTAGCAGACCAAAAAGTTGAAGTTTTAAAAACTCTAAATTAATTTTTTTACTTTTTCTTTGAGTTCTTTGTAAACATGATGTTTAAAGTCAACAACAACATCAGTAATTAAATCTAAGTCAATCCACTTCCAATCTAAAAATTCTGGATTAGATGTATTAATATTTATTTCATTATCATTTCCAATAAATCGCATTAAAAACCATTTTTGCTTCTGACCTTTGTACTTACCTTTCCAAATAATACCTAGTAATCTATCAGGCAAATCATAGGTTAATGTACCATCTAATTCTTTTATAAGTTCTACACTTTTGATACTTGTTTCTTCCTCTAGTTCTCTAAATGCAGCTTTTAAATTATCCTCTCCCTCATCAACACCACCCTGAGGCATTTGCCAATAATTTTTAGGATTATCTATTCTTTTCGCTACGAATACTTTATTTTCTTTATTTAATAACACAATTCCGACCCCACTTCTCAGTGGTAAATCCTTTAAATTTTTATTCATATTATCCGTTAAGTAACTTAATAGCGTAGTTTAATTGATTATCAGTATCAGTTTTTATTCTAAAATCATCACCTTCTTCATTTACTTCAATATCTGGTCTAACACCTACTTCAGAAATGGATTTTCCAGAAGGAAGATAATATTTTGCTACAGTTAATCTGATAGCACCACGATTTTTTAAAGGAATAATGGATTGGACAGAACCTTTACCAAAGCTATTTTCACCAACGATGATTGCTCTTTTGTGATCCTTTAAAGCTCCAGCAACAATTTCAGATGCAGATGCTGAACCATAGTTAATTAAAACCAATAGTGTTTTTCCATCGGTAATATCTCCTTTTTTTGCAAACCATTTTCTATTTTCAGATTTTTTTCTGCTTTTTGTTGAAACTATCTCTCCATTTTCCAGAAAAAAATCTGATATCTTTATTGCTTGAGATAAAAGACCTCCAGGATTATTTCTTAAATCTAAAATAAATGAATTTAAGTTTTTATCTTTCTTAAGTTTTTTAATTTGTTTTTCTATTTGATCACTACTGTTATCGTTAAATGAAGTAAGCCTGATGTATCCAATATTTTCATCTATAATTTCAGATTTTACAGATTGAACCTGAATAACTTCTCTTATGATATTAAATGTTAGCGCTTTTCTTTCGCCTCTTCGTCTTACTGTTAACTCTATTCCAGAACCTACAGGTCCTCTCATTAAATCAACAGCTTCACTTAATGATTTTCCTTGAACCTGGACATCATTTATTTTGACTATGTAATCACCAGCTTTTAATCCAGCCCTAGATGCAGGTGTATCATCTATTGGTGAAATTACTTTTACCACACCAGCCTCCATGCTAACTTCAATTCCTAGTCCACCAAATTCACCACTGGTTTCTGTTTGCATTTCATCAAAAATTTTAGGAGACATGTAGGATGAATAAGGATCTAAGGATTGTAAAAGTCCATTGATAGCAGAGTCCATACTCTCAGATTGGTTGAACTCATCAACATACTCTTTATTAATTTTTTCTAGAACCTCACCGAAGAGATCAATTTTTTTATAAATATCAATTTCAGCTGAAATAACTGTTTTATTTAAATAAAAAACGGAAAAAAAAATTAATAATACAAATTTAATTTTTTTCATATCATCACTTTTTCTTTTGGAATTAGCTCTGACCAAATTTTTTCTAATTCATAAAATTTTCTTTTTTCTGGATGAAAAATATGAACAATCAAATCAATCCCATCAACAAGTTTCCATTCTCCACTTTCTTTACCCTCAATTTTTGAGTCTTTTACACCGTTATTTTTAAGTTTTTCTAAAACTTGTTCTGATAAAGATTGAATATGTCTAGATGATGTTCCACTTGCTATGATCATGTAATCAGCCATAGAACTTTTGTCTTTAAGATCAATAGTTACAATGTCTTGTGCTTTATTTAGATCTAGTGTGTTGATTACAATTTCTTTTAGGTCTGAAATTTTGTCCATTAATTGAATTTAGATTATCAAATTTTTCTTAATTGAGAAGATGAAATGTTGACTTTATTAAACTCAATAAACTCTAGATTGGTCTTATTAAGTTGCTTAAATGTCTCTGATTTTAAAGAATTTTTTTTATACCCATGTCTATCAAAAACTAGGATGTTACATTTTTGTGAAATTAATTTAGATTTATGCCATTTATGAAAATTAATAAGGTTGTCGGCACCCATTAAAAAATAAATTTCAATGCTTTTATCTTTTTTTAAATGATTGATTAAATTAATAGTTTTATTTGATTTAATAATTTTTTCATAAAATTTAACCTTAATAAATGAATTTGTACTAATAATTTTTTTACAATATTTAATTCTGTTAGCAACAGATGTCTTGCTCTCTATTTTAAATGGATTTTTTTTTGTAATTGCCCAAATAACTTTTTTGAGTTTGAATCTTTTTTTTGCTTCCTTAGAAATTGCCAAATGTCCTTTATGAGCAGGATCAAACGATCCACCTAATACACCAATTTTTATTTTTGTTTTATTCAACTTAATTTCTTATTTTACCATTACTAGTGATTTCATATTTATATGAAATCAATTGATTTAAACCTACAGGACCTCTTGGTGGTAGCGTATTAGTAGAAATTCCAACTTCTCCACCAAATCCAAATTCACCGCCATCAGCAAATTGAGTTGAGGTATTATGCATTGCAATTGAGCTTTTAACATTTTTTAGGAAATATTTTGCTGTCTTTTTATTTTTTGTAATGATGGAGTCAGTGTGCATAGTTCCGTATTTGTTAATATGCTTAATTGCCTCTTCAGAATTTTTAACAACTTTAACAGATACAATTGATGATAAATATTCAGTTGACCAATCTTTTTCTTTTGCAGGAAATACTTGACCATTGTAATAACTTTTCAAAATCTTATCGCCAATTATTTTACAACCACTATTTTCAAGTTCTTGCAAAATAGGATTACTAAATTTTTTGACTATATTTTTATGAATAAGAATAGTTTCAGTAGCACCACAAATACTTGTATTTCTTAATTTAGCATTATAAACAACTTCTTTAGCCATTTTTAATTTTGCATCTTTATCTATATAAGTATGACAAAGTCCTTCTAAGTGCCCAATTATAGGTACTTTGGATAATTCTAAAACTTTTTTAACTAAATTTTTTCCACCACGAGGTATGATTACATCGATATATTTTTTCATTTTAGAAAGCATAATATCCACAAGCTTCCTTTGTTTTGAGTCGATAAATTGAATAAAGTTTTCATCAACTTTATTTTTTTTAAGTGCTTTTCTAAACAACTTAGCTAGAGCTTTATTAGAATTTATAGCCTCAGAGCCTCCTTTCAAAATCACTACATTTCCAGATTTAAAACAAAGACTAGCAACATCTGAAGTTACATTTGGTCTACTTTCATAAATAACACCAATAACTCCAATTGGTATTGATACTCTTTTTATATTTAAACCATTTGGTCTTTTCCATTTGTCTAAAGTGTTGTCTATAGGGTCTCTTAATTTAGCTATTTTTAAAATAGAATTTATAATTCCATCCAATTTATTTTCATTCAAATGAAGTCTTTTGATTAAGTTCTCTTTTAAACCTCTTTTTCTTGCGTAATTAATATCTTTTGAATTTTGATTAATAATAAATTTTTTTTTATTCTCAATTAATTTCGCGTAATCATTTAAAACTTTATTTTTTACTTCAGTTGTAACTTTATACTCACTAGCTTTACGAGCTTTTTTTCCAATTAAATTCATATATTTAATCATTTAAATTTCCACCATATCATCTTTATGAATAACTTCCGATTTTGCAACATAGCCTAATAATTTTTCAATTTCATTCGAGTGATGACCCATAATTTTATTCACCTCATCAGAAGTAAAGGAACTTAACCCTCTAGCACATTCGTTATTTTTTTTATCTAATACTTTAATATGATCACCTTTGTTAAATCTTCCTGAAACTTTTTTAATTCCTGCTGCTAACAAACTTTTTCCAGATTTTAATGCCTTTCTAGCACCATCATCAATAATTAATGCTCCTTTAGGCGCTACAGAACTTATTATCCATTTTTTTCTAGCATCTAACTTTGAAATTTTTGGACTAAACCAGGTGCAGTTATTTTTTCTAATTATTTTTGAGATAGGATTTGAATATAGTCCATTTGCAATAACCATACTAGTACCAGCAAGCTGACATATTTTTGCTGCTTCAATTTTTGTATGCATACCACCACTTCCATATTCATTTATGCCTTTAATATAAATTTTTTTTAGATCTTTGTTTAGGTCATCAATTTTCTTTATTAGTTGAGCATCCTTAAAAATTTTAGGATTTTTTGTATACAAACCATCAACATCAGATAATAAAATTAAGGTATCAGCGTTTGTAATTTGCGCAACCCTAGATGCCAATCTATCGTTATCTCCATATTTTATTTCACTTGTTGCAATTGTATCATTTTCGTTGACCACAGGAATAAAACCAAGTTCAAAAAGATTATCAAAAGTTCGTTTTGCATTGAGAGATCTTCTTCTTTCCTCAGTATCTTCTAATGTAAGCAAAATTTGAGATATGTTTAATTTATATTTTGCGAAAGTTTGAGAAAATAAATTCATCAGCTCTATTTGACCAATAGAAGCAATAGCTTGACTCTTATCTAATTTGATATTTTTTTTATTATAGTTCATTTTTTTACAACCCAAAGCTATAGCACCAGAGCTAACAATAACTACTTTTTGATTTTTATCTCTTAATTTTTTAATATCTTTTGCAAAACTAGATAACCATTGTTTCCTAATTTTTTTATTTTGATCAACTAGGAGAGATGATCCAATTTTGACAACAATTATTTTAGAGTTTTTAAGATACATAAGACAAAAGTTTTGCTTTAATTTTTGATACAGATTCTTTTTCCAGAGTTGTCATTGTCATAATCTCACAATTTTTACCCTTTGAAAAATGATCTATAACTTCATTTACTGTTTCTTTATCAATCAAATCGATTTTATTAAGCACAATTAGTTCTTTTTTTTCTAATAACTTTGCACTGTAGCTTTTTAATTCATTTTTCACCTGATTATAAGACTCATTCAGATCTAAGTTAGTGACATCAATTAAGTGCAGTAAAGACTTACATCTCTCTATATGTTTTAAAAATTGTATCCCTAACCCTATACCTTCGTGAGCACCTTCAACTAATCCCGGAATATCTGCAATGGTAATTTCTTTATCATCATAAGAAGCCACGCCAAGGTTTGGATTAATAGTTGTAAATTTGTAATTTGCAATTTTTGGACTTGCGTTTGTTAATGCTGCTAACAAACTTGATTTTCCCGCATTCGGCAATCCAATAATACCGATATCAGCAATTGTTTTTAATTGAAGCCATATTGTAAACTCTTCTCCTATAGTGCCTTTAGTAAATTTTCTTGGAGCTCTATTTGTAGAACTTTTAAATCTTGTGTTTCCCAAACCTCCTTTTCCACCAGCAGCTGCAACATATTCTTCACCTTTTTTATTAAAATCAAAAAGAAGAGTTTTGTTATCTTCTTCAAATACCTGTGTACCTAGAGGAACTTTTAAAATTAAATCTTCACCACCTTTTCCTGTTCGGTTTTGACCAGAACCATTTTCTCCACGTTCGGCTTTGTGGTGTTGTTGATATCGATAATCAATAAGTGTATTTAAATTTTCCTCTGACTTCAAAATAATTGATCCACCTTTTCCACCGTCCCCACCATCTGGTCCACCAAACTCAACATATTTCTCTCTTCTAAAACTAGGAGATCCGTCTCCACCGTTTCCAGCTTTAATATAAATTTTAACTTGATCGAGAAATTTCATAATACAACATCTATTTTAATTGGTTGTACTATTAATTGGGCTTTACAGAAACGAAAGTTCTATCTGATTTAGATTTTTTGAATACAACTTTTCCTTTAACAACTGAAAATATTGAATGATCTTTACCCATACCAACATTTTCACCTGGAAAAATCTTAGTTCCTCTTTGTCTAACAATTATGTTTCCAGGAATTACTGTTTCACCACCATATTTTTTTACACCAAGTCTTCTACCGGCACTATCTCGTCCGTTTCGTGATGATCCACCTGCTTTTTTTGTTGCCATAATTTACCTAATAATTATTTACTTACTGCTTCCTTAACTTCTTCTTTTTTTGAAGTCTTAGAAATTTTTTCAGCTTCTGATAACACCTTACCATCTTTTGAAAAAATTTTGTTAATTCTTATCATAGAATATTCTTGTCTATGCCCATTTTTTCTTCTTGAATTTTGTCTTCTTCTTTTTTTAAAAATTAAAATAGTTCTATTTTTACTATTTTTAATTAAATTAGCCTCTACTTTTGCACCTTCAACATTTGGAGTTCCAATTTCAATTGATTTGTCATCACCGTATGCCAAAATTTCATTAAACTCTATCTTAGCCTCAGCTTTAGAATCTGGTAGTTTTTCAATCTTTAGAATTTCACCAGATTTTACTTTATACTGTTTTCCACCTGTTTTTATTACTGCGTATGACATAGTATGATTTAATTTAAAGTTACCGCAATATAGTTGTAGTCAGCCTTTAGTCAAGCCGAATTAATTAGAAATTATCCTTATAATCTCTTAATTTTGAAAAGGTTTTTAGATCTTTTGCTCTTAAAAATATATTACAATCCAATTCCTCTTTTAAAGTTGAGGGTATGGTAGGAATTCCATTTTGTATTAATTTTTTTATTTTTTCTATTTTTTTTTGTAAATCTTTGTTCTCAGAATCATATTTTTTACAAAATTTTGCATTATTAAGAGTGTATTCATGACCACAATAAATTTTTGTCTCTTTTGGTAATAATTTAATTTTGTTCAAAGACTCAAACATTTCTTTATTGGAGCCTTCAAATATTCTTCCACAGCCAAGTGAGAAAAGTGTATCTCCAGTAAAAACTAGTTTTTCTTTAAAAAAATTAAAACAAATATGGCCTGATGTGTGTCCAGGAATATGCATAATTTTAGCTTCAAAGTTTTCAGCTTTCCATATTTGATTGTCTTCTAACAATATGTCTATTCCAGGTATTCTTTTTGAGTCTCCTTTAAAACCCACAACAACTGACCCATATTTTTTTTTTAATTCTAGATTTCCTCCGATATGATCATAATGATGATGAGTATTAAGAATATATTTTAATTTTATATTTTTATTTTTTAGGAAATTTATTATTGGTTCAGACTCACTGGGATCTACAACGCACGCAAAATTGTTACTTTCGTCTATTATTAAATAGCTATAGTTGTCTTGAAGGCAGGGTATAATTTCAATACGCATTTTATTTTTCTATCAAAAATATACCTAGATCTGCAAACAAATTTTTAACCCCTAAATTACTCTCATTTATTATTGATGAATTAAGATTATTTAAAGCGAGTGATTTAAAAATTTTAATATCTTTTGATTTTACAAAGTGAAAAAAATCTTTGATTGTACACATATGTAAATTTGGTGTGTTATACCATTCATCTGGTAATGTTTTTGTAACTGGCATTGTACCTCTAAATAATAAATGAAATCTTACTTTCCAGTATCCAAAATTAGGAATTGTAACTATTGCTTTTTTTCCAACTCTTAAAAGTTCATCTAAAACTAATTCAGGATTAAGAAAAGCTTGTAGGGTTTGACTTAAAACAACATAATCAAATGATTTGTCTGGAAATTGTTTTAAATCTTTTTCAGCATTTCCTTCAATTACAGTTAAGCCTTTTGCAATGCATTCTTGCACTTTTTCTTTTGAAATCTCTAATCCTCTTATATTTATGTTTTTATTATCCTTTAAAAATTTCATCAAGGTTCCATCGGCACAACCTACATCTAAGACTTTCTTATCTTTTTCAATTAAATCTGCTATTACCTGAAATTCATTTTTCATAATTAATTTTCTTCGTAAGATTTATCTAAAAAGTTTTTAAGAGCACTCAAGAAATCAGGAACGTCTAGTAAAAAGGAGTCGTGACCTTTATCTGACTCAATTTCTACAAATCCAACATCAGCTCCTATTGAGTTTAAAGCAATCACAATATCTTTGTTTTCTTGGGTTGGATAAAGCCAATCTGAAGTAAAAGAAATTATAAAAAATTTCGCGTTTGTATTTATAAATGCTTCTGAAAGATTACCATTGAACTGCTTCGCTAAATCAAAATAATCCATAGCTCTAGTAATATAAAGATAACTATTTGCATCAAATCTATCTACAAAAACTGAGCCCTGATATCTTAAATAACTTTCTATTTGAAAATCAGCGTCAAATCCAAATTTAAGATCTTCTCTTTCTTGTAACTTTCTTCCAAATTTTTCCTGTAAACCTTTTTTAGATAAATAAGTAATATGAGCTGCCATTCTAGCTACTGCCAATCCTTTTCCAGGATTAGTATCGTTTGATGCATAATTCCCATCTTTCCAGTTACTATCAGCCGTAATAGCTTGTCTACCTAGTTCGTTAAAAGCAATATTTTGAGCTGAATGACTAGATGTGGTTGCTATCGGTATCACGGTTTTAGATTTATCAGGAAAGTTGCTAATAAACTGAAGGACTTGCATACCTCCCATTGAACCACCAGTTATAGAAAACAGTTTATCAATACCAAAATGATCAAGTAAATTATATTGAGCATTCACCATATCATTAATTGTAATAACGGGAAAATTTGTTCCAAAAATTTTTTGATCAGGATCTTTATGACTAGGTCCGTATGATCCCATACATCCACCAATTACGTTAGAACAAATAACAAAATATTTATTCGTATCGATAGCCTTATCAGGACCTACTGCATAACTCCACCAACCTTCTTTGTTAGTTACAGGGTTTATTCCGGTTACAAATTGATCTCCTGTTAGAGCATGAAAAACTAGTATTGCATTATCTTTTTTTGAATTAAGTGAACCGTAAGTTTCATAGGCTATCGGAAAGTCTTTTATGGTCTTTCCACAGTCTAATTTTAGTGGTTTTTTTACAATTAAAGTTTTTATGTTTTTCTCAGTATTCATAGTTTTTGACTGTTTCGAATTGTGAGAAAAAAAACTATTTTAGCGGTTTTTTTTAAGCGCTCGCAATTCAGTTAAATCAGCGCATAATTTTTTTACTAGAACTTATTTATTATGTCAATTTTTTAAAAAATCCTCTTATTCTCTATAAAATTTTGTAATTTTATCTATAAAGAGCACATAAATTAAAAAAATGATAACTCCAAATTTCAAAAAATTTAAAATTGAGGCCTATAAGCCTGGCAAATCAAAAGTTAAGAAACTTAAGAACGTAATTAAGCTTTCTGCAAATGAGTCTGCTTTAGGTATGAGCCCTAAAGCAAAGAAAATAATATCAAACAAAAATCTGAATTTAGATAAATATCCAGATGGAAAATCTCAAAATTTAAGAAAAGCAATATCTAAAGCTTATAGATGTAATTCTGAGAAAATTATTTGTGGAGCTGGTTCAGATGAAGTTATTCAAATGCTTTGTCAGTTGTTTTTAAACCCAAAAGATGAGGTTGTAGTACCAGAGTACAGTTTTTTAATGTACAGAATTTACTCAAAAATTGTAGGTGCAAAAGTTGTATTTGCAAAAGAAATTAATTTTAAAGTTTCAGTAAATGAAATTTTAAAAAAAATAACGAAAAAAACTAAAATTGTATTTATAGCTAACCCAAACAATCCTACAGGAACTTACTTAACGAAAAAAGAAGTTTTAGAATTAAGAAAAAGATTAAATCAAAAAATTTTACTAGTTATAGATGATGCCTATGCAGAATATATGAAAAACAAAGATTATTCATCTGGGTTAGATTTGTTTAAAAATAAAGACAATGTTTTCATCCTTAGAACTTTTTCAAAAATGTTTGGATTAGCTTCTCTTAGAGTAGGTTGGGGATATGGCTCAAAAAAAATAGTTGATGCACTAAATGTTATAAAACCACCATTTAATGTAAATGGTATTGCTCAATTAGCTGCCACCGAGTCATTGAAGGATAAAGCTTTCATAAATAAATCTATTAGACATAATTTATTATATTCTGAAAAAATTAAGAAATTTCTTGAGGCATATAATATTTTTTCAAATTCAGTTTCAGCAAATTTTTTGTTACTTAATTTTGAAAAATGCAGATATTCAGCAAAATTTCTGTATGAAAAACTTAAAAATAAGGGAATTATTTTAAGATCAACAGAAGATGGTTATCATATAAAGAATAAATTAAGGTTAACTATTGGATCTAAAAAAGAAAACATAAAATTTATGAGTGTTATTAAGCAAGTATTGAAAAAATGAAAAATATTTTAATTATTGGCTGTGGATTATTAGGTTCATCTTTATTAAGGCGTATTAGCAAAAAAAAAATAGCAAAAAAAATATTTATTTATGAAAAATCAAAATCAAATATTGCTAAGATAAAAAGATTAAAATTACCTGGAACAATTGTTAAATCATTAAAAGAAGGTGTAAGTAATTCCGATTTAATCATCTTTTGTACACCAATGAGTGAATACAAAAATATTATTTTAAAAATTAATAAATTTATACCATCGAAAACATTGATTACAGATATTGGTTCTTCAAAAATTGAAACTTCTAAAATTATAAATAAATTTTTAAAGAAAGGTATTCATTGGATTCAAAGTCACCCAATAGCTGGATCAGAGGTCAGTGGACCAGAGCATGGTAAAGAAAATATGTTTACTGATAGATGGTGCATAATAATTAAAGAAAAAAATATTAAAAAAAATTATATAAATATTCTGACTAAGTTTTGGAAAAAAATTGGAGCAAAAGTAGTTGTTATGAGCGCCGAAAAACATGACAAAATTTTTTCTATTACTAGTCATTTACCTCACTTAATTGCGTATAATCTGGTGAAATCTGCACAAGATTTTGAGAAAAAACAAAATTATGAGCTAATCAAATATAGTGCTGGTGGATTACGAGATTTTTCTAGGATTGCAGCATCAAATGAAATCATGTGGAGAGATATTTTTTTTAACAATAAAAATAATATTTCAAAAGCGATTGATTTATTTATTAAAAATTTAAATCAATTTAAAAAAGATATTAATTCAAAAAATAATAAGTCTATCGTAAAGAAACTTACTCAGACTAAAAAAGTAAGGTCAAAAATCATCAAATTGAAACAAGATATTGATAAACCTGATTTTGGAAGAAATTAATATTTTATTCTAGATACTTTTTTTACCTTTAGCTTGGCAGTTTTTTCAATTCTATTAATTGTTTCTATAATTGGCATAATAATTACTTTTCTTTCTGGACCATAAGCATGAATTAGTTGTTTAGAATTTAAGCACATAGCAACATGACCTTTCCAAAAAATAATATCTCCTTTTTTAAATAGTCTTTTCTTTGAATTCTTTTTTGTATATTTGATCTGATCTTTTGTATCTCTTGGATAAAACGAATTATTATAAAAATAAAAAATTTGCAATAAAGCTGAACAATCAACACCTTTAAATGTTTTTCCACCCCAAACATATTTTACTTCGAGAAATTTTTTAAATATTTTTGTAAAATTATTTTCTTTATGGTTTATTTTTTTAATATCAGCTTTTTTAATCCATTTATTTTTTTCGATTTTTACGTAATTCTTATTTTGATCAAATACAGATAATTTGGATGCAAATGGAAGCCAACTGATAGTTCCAATTCCAGGTTTTTTATAAATCTTTGCTTTTAGTGAACTGACTTTATAATTGGGGCTAAATTTTTCTATATATTTTGAATTTTTTATAAACCCCTTATAATTATCAAATAAAGTTTTAATTTTTATCCAATTTTTACTTTTTGCTAGTATTTTGAATTTTTCACCATGTATAATTTGTGAAGTTACCTCAGATCTTTTCGAAGCATTTTTGTAAATATTCGAAAAATTACCTATGAAATAAAAATTATTTTGCACCAATTTTAATTTTGCTTTTAATTAACCACAAACAAATTAATGATGGTATCACCATTATAGTCGTTAAAACAAAAAATGTTCCCCAATCTCCGTTTAACCAGTCAACTAGAGCGCCTGAGGATGAAGCTAAGGTAGTACGACCAGCAGTACCAATTGAGGCAAGTAATGCATATTGTGTGGCTGTATAAGTTCTGTCAACTAGTAATGATATAAATGCAACAAATGCTACAGTTGCAAAAGCTGCTGTGATATCATCGGCTATAACCGCAATTGCAAATAAAATTTCTGATTTTCCAGTCCACGCTAAAACTGCGAATAAAAGGTTGGTTATAGCCATTAATCCACCAGCAAAGAACATAGTTTTAATTGTTCCAGCTCTCATGGCCATTACTCCACCCAACAAAGTAAATACAACTGTTGTTATCCAGCCAAGTCCTTTTGAATAAATTGCAATTTGACCTTTGGAGAAACCAATTTCTTTATAAAAAACAATAGACATTCTTCCCATAAATGCCTCACCTATCTTGAACAAGAAAACAAATCCTAAAATTCCAGCTGCAATGGCAAAACCATTTTTTCTAAAAAAACTAATGATAGGTCCGCCTATAGTTCCTGTAATATATGCGATAAAGTTTGTAATAATATTGCTAGATCCAAGTTTTCCTTCAATTAATTTGTCTGTTTCTCTCTGTTTTGCTTGTCTGTTTGTCTCTATAGGTTCATGAACAAACATTAATCCAATATTCATTAAAATTATTAAAATACCTAAAATTAAAAAAGTAGCTTGCCAATAGTCAGCTACCCCTAGGTTTTCAAAAAATTCTGCCGTAAATAAAGCAACAACTCCGCCTAATTTATAACCTGTCCACCAACCAACAACAGCCATAGCTGCGCCTGCAGCCATTGATTTTCCTTCATTTTCATTTATCTGTTCAATTCTTAATGCATCCACAGTTATATCTTGGGTTGCTGACGCGATAGCAATAATTAAACCTACAGTAATTAATAAAGCCAAATTTTCAGTTGGATTAATCACACTCCAAACAACAAGACTTAACAAAATAATTAATTGCATCAAAACTATCCATCCTCTTCTATGACCTAATTTTTTTGTTAATATTGGAATTTGAATTCTATCTATAATGGGAGCCCATAAATAATTGAAAGCATATACCCCAAAAATTAAACCTGCCCATCCTATTGTTGATCTACTAAGACCTTCTTCTTTAAGCCAAAGACTCAAGCTGCTTGCAATTAATACCCATGGGAAACCACTTATTGCGCCTAACAAAAGAATTCTTACCATTCGAATATCTTTATAAACTGCAAGAGAATCAAGCCATGTTTGTTTTTTTGTTTCAGACATAATTAATTTCTCCAAAAAGATGGTAAGAATAATACTAATATTGCAAACAACTCAAGTCTACCTAAAATCATACCTATAGTTAAGATCCATTTAGATATATCGGGCAAGGCTGAAAAATCTCCATTAGGCCCAATTATAGGACCTAAACCTGGACCAACATTTGATATTGATGTTGCTGCTCCAGAGATAGCAGTTATAAAATCAAGACCAGTTAATGATAATAATGCAGCTAAAATAAAAAAAATAACAAAGTAAAAATAAATAAACGAAATTATTGATGCGATAAATTTATCATCAACAGATCCTTGATCGTATTTGATTATAAATATTCCTTTTGGATATATAATTTTTTTTAATTGATTTAATATAAATAAATATAGAATTTGAATTCTAAATATTTTAATCCCACAAGTAGTTGATCCAGCACAGCCCCCAATAAACATTAATGCAAGAAATATTGTTATAGGAAAACTTCCCCAACCGTCGAATTCAGCATTTACATAACCTGTTCCAGTCAATATTGAAATCGTATTAAAAATAATAGATCTTAAACTAAAGTTTCCGTTATTATTAAATAATAAATAAATTGATAATATAATAATGCTTATAATTATTATTTTGATAAATGTTCTGATTTGAATATCGTTTAAAAATATTTTTTTATTACCACTAATAAATTTAATATATACAATAAATGGAATACTTCCTAAAATTATAAAAATCATCGATGATATTTCTATAAGAACACTGTCAAAATATCCGATAGATTGATTATAATTAGAAAATCCACCTGTAGCTATGGTAGTCATAGCATGAGTTAAACTATCAAATTTTCCCATTCCAAATACCAAATATGATAATGCACAAAGAGCAGTTAAGCCTGAATAAATATAAATAAGTCTTAAAGCTATTTCTTTCGATTTAGGAAGAATTTTTTCAGATGAGTCACTGCTAGAAATTTTAAATAATTGCATACCACCAACATTCATTATAGGCATTAGTGTAATTGCCATTACAATTATACCAATACCACCCAACCACTGAAGTATTGCTCTCCATAATAGAATGCCTTTAGGTGTATTCTCTAAGTTTGAAATAATTGTAGATCCAGTTGTTGTAATACCAGACATGCTCTCAAAAAAAGCATCAGTAATTGAAAGCTCCATAGTTGAAAATATAAATGGTAAAGATCCAAAAATAGCAATACTTAACCAAGACAAAGCAGTTAATAAAAATGCTTGCTGTAAATTTAACTTCTTGTCGTGGTCTAGATTTGAAAGAAAAAATAATGATCCAAAAATTATAGTAACAATAGATGCACCGAAAAATGATGAATCTATTTCTGAATAAATAAATTGAGCAATTATAGGGATGAACATTGAGACCCCTAAAATTATTTGCAAAATTCCAAGTGTAAAAAAAACAGTTTTATAATTAGACATTTTGAAAGAACATTATTTTATGGTAAATAAATTTCAACTCTATAAGAATTAATAAAATCGCCAATTTAAGATTTTTATAAAAGATATACTCGTGATTAAAAAAGAAATTTTAGACAAAACAAGTGCTTGGCCTTTCGTTGAAGCAAAAAAAATGCTTCGTGAGAGAAAATCATTTATTGATAAAAAAGGAAAAATTACCCTTCAAACAGGATATGGTCCAAGTGGTCTTCCTCATATCGGGACATTTGGCGAAGTTGCAAGGACTTCGATGATGGTGAATGCCTTAAAGCAACTTACAGATTTACCAACTGAGATAATTACTTTTTCTGATGATATGGATGGTTTAAGAAAAGTTCCTGACAATGTTCCTAATCAGGAATTACTAAACAAAAACTTACATAAACCATTAACACAAGTTCCTGATCCATTTGAAAAATTTGCAAGTTTTGGAGAGCATAATAATGAAATGTTAAAAGATTTTTTAAATAGTTTTAATTTTAAATACAGTTTTAAAAGTTCGACATCTTTATATAAAGGTGGTTTTTTCAACCCAACTTTAAAAATTATTTTAGAAAATTATGATGGTATAATGAACATTATACTTCCAACTTTAGGCAAAGAACGTCAGCAAACTTACAGCCCCTTTTTACCTATTTGTCCAGATACAGGTCATGTCCTCGAAATTCCAGTTATAGAAATTGATAAAAAAAACTCTAAAATAATTTTTGATAATAAAGGTAAAAAATTAGAATCTAGTGTTTTGGATGGAAATTGTAAATTACAATGGAAAGTTGATTGGGCAATGAGATGGTATGCTCTAGATATAGATTTTGAAATGTATGGAAAAGACCTTATTGAGAGTGCAATTTTATCGACCAAAATAATAAATTTAATTGGTAAAAAACATCCATCTGGATTTGCTTATGAATTATTTCTTGATGAAAAGGGTGAAAAAATTTCAAAATCAAAAGGAAATGGTATTACTATCGACCAATGGTTAAAATATGCTTCACCCGAAAGCTTATCTTTATACATGTATCAAAATCCAAAAAGAGCAAAAAAACTTTATAAAGAAATAGTCCCTAAAGCTGTAGATGAGTACCTTGATAATATTGAAAAATCAAAAAAACAAACTGAACAACAATTAGTTATGAATCCTGTTTGGCATGTTCATAATGGACATATTCCAAAAGAAGAGGTGATTATGACCTTTTCTATGTTGTTGAATTTAGTTGAGACAAGCAATGCTGATAACAAGGATTTATTGTGGAAGTTTGTTAAAAAATATAAATCTAATATTCATGAAAAAAACTTTCCAATTTTTGATGGACTAGTTGGTTATGCAATTAAGTATTTTAATGATGTTATTAAGGCTCAAAAAAAATATAAAAAACCGTCTGAAAATGAAAAATTAGCTCTACAAGCTTTAGTTAAAACTTTAGAAAAATGTAATGATCAGATGTCTCCTGAGGATATACAAACATTAATTTATTCAACAGGTAAAGAGAATGGGTATTCAGAAAACTTAAGAGATTGGTTTAAGTTAATCTATGAAGTGGTGTTTGGAGATGAAAATGGACCTAGAATGGGTTTTTTTATAAGTTTTTTCGGTGTTAACGAAACAAAAGAATTGATAATTAGTAAACTGAAATAATGTATTCAAATTTAAGATCTTTAATATTTAAAATAGATCCTGAAAGAGCACATTTCTTAGCAATTCAATCACTCAAACTCAATTTAGTTTCAAATATATTTGATGAAAACAAAAATGATCCCATTCTGAAAACAAAATTATTTAATCAAGATCTTAATAATCCCATTGGTATTGCTGCAGGTTTTGATAAGAATGCAGAGGTGTATAACCCTTTATTTAAGCTGGGTTTTGGATTTGTTGAAGTAGGTACAGTTACTCCATTAAAACAATATGGAAATGAAAAACCAAGGGTATTTAGATTAGTAGAAGATCAAGCATTAATTAATAGGTTAGGTTTTAACAACCACGGATCAGATACAATATTAAACAGAATAAAATCTAATAAAAAACTAGGTGTGCTAGGTGTAAATGTGGGTCCAAACAAAGATTCTAATGATAGATTGAATGATTATTTAATTGGATTAGAAAAATTTTCTGAAGTTGCGGATTATATTACAATCAATATTTCTTCGCCAAATACTGAAAATCTAAGAAACTTTCATGATGAGAATAAATTAAATGAGTTATTAAAATCAATCTCAGAGAAAAAAAAACAATTAAAAACTGAAATTCCTATAGCTGTAAAAATTTCGCCAGACATTAACGAAAATCAAATTGACTTAATTTCAGAAATACTTTTAGAAAATGAAATAAGCGCAATAATAATTTCAAATACTTCTGACGCTTCTCGGGAAACACTTCAAAATATACATAAACATCAAAAAGGTGGTTTATCTGGAAAACCTATTGAAAAAAAATCAAATCTTTTAATAAGTAAATTCTACAATTTAATTAAAGGTAAAATTAAAATAATTGGAGTAGGTGGTGTTGATTCTGGTAAAGCAGCTTATGAAAAGTTTTTATTAGGAGCAGATTATGTTCAGTTGTATACCGGCATGGTATTTCAAGGACCCAATATTGCTGGGATGATTAAAAAAGACCTAAAAGAATTACTGATAAGAGATGGTGTCAAAAATTTCACAGAAATTGTGGGAAATAAAACTGTTTCTTAAATGTATTAAACTTGACGCCTTCAATATCTCCCCTTATATAGGCACTGTTATTATGTCAAAAAAATGCGAACTTACCGGTAAAATTCCTATGAAAGGTCATAATGTTAGTCATGCTAACAACAAGACTAAAAGAAGATTTTTACCTAATCTTAAAAAAGTAAAATTTACAAGTGAGCTTACTGGAAGAAGTTTAAAACTTACTGTAAGCAACTCAGGTGTAAGGTCAGTTGACAAAAAAGGCAGTTTTGATGAATTTTTAAAAACTGTAAAAAATAAAAATTTATCTCCTAGATTAAAAAAGTTAAAAAAAGTAGTTTTAATTAAATCTCCTTTTAAAAAGAAACCTGTAGCTAAATCAGCTTAATGAACAAATTATTTATCACCCTGTCAATAATGATGGGGGTTGTTGTACTATCTTCTAATTATTTAGTTCAGTTCCCAATAAATTATTTTGGATTAAATGAGATTTTAACTTATGGAGCTTTTAGTTACCCAATAGCTTTTTTAATAACAGATTTAGCAAATAGGTCGTATGGAAAATTATTAGCAAGGCAAATTGTATATTTGGGCTTTTTAATAGGAATTATATTTACATTATTATTCTCAACTGATTTTGCAGATTTAATCTCGGTTAGAATTGCAATTGGATCAGGGGTTGCATTTATTACTGCTCAATTGTTAGATATTCAAATTTTTGATCGATTAAGAAAAAAAGAGTGGTTTGTTGCACCACTTACTTCATCTTTGATTGGATCAACAGTCGATACATTTTTATTTTTCTCAATATCATTTTATGCAACAGGGGTACCTTGGGTTACTTTATCTCTTGGAGATTTAGCAGTAAAAATTTTAGTTGCTATAATAATGTTGATACCATTCAGAATGTTATTGAAAATTATTAAACCAATTAAAGTTTAATATAAAAATTTATAAGACAAAATTTTATAAGCTAATTTTGCAACAAGAAAATTATAAGAGTTAAATCCTTTAATTGGAGACAGCTCATTAATATCTGCACCAACTATTTTTGAGTTTTTTGCTGCAATTCTTATTATATCCAATGTTTCATCCCACAAAAGCCCTCCAGGTTCAGGTGTACCAGTTGCAGGCATAATGCTTGAATCTAGTCCGTCTACATCAAATGTAAGATAAACAGTTTTGTTTTTAATCAGTTTTTTAAATTTAGACAAATTCCATTTTTTTTTATCTTTTGCCCAAAATATATTTATTCTTGAAGAATTCTTTTTTAAAAATGGAATTTCACTTTCTGAGATATTTCTTATCCCAAATGAAATTAAAGAAACATTTTTATGATCCAGACATCTTCTAATTGCTGAAGCATGTGAAAATTTTTCTCCATTATAACTTTGACGTAAATCTGCATGGGCATCAAAATGCAAGAGACAAATATTTTTATATTTTTTAGTAAAAGGAACAATACATCCAGGTGTTATTGAATGTTCTCCGCCTAAAGTCATTGGGAAAAGTTTTTTATCTAAAATCTCTTTATTAATTTTTGAGATTTTATTTAGAGCTTTTTTAATATTTTTGTCTATTTTAAATGGTTTTAAAGTTTTAATACCTATTTTCTTATAAGGTTCGCAGTTAAGCTCTTCATCATATAGCTCAACTTGATGAGATGCTTTTATAATTTCTTTAGGTCCATTTCTTGTTCCTCCTCCATAACTGACAGTTTTTTCTAATCCAAATTGAACAATTACAGCTTTTTCTTTAAAGCTAAATTTATTATCAATTCCTAAAAACCCGTTTTTATTTGAGAGATATTTCAATTTATTCAAAAATTTTAGTAAAGTTTTTTCTTGTTCTATTTTTCCACTCACCCTTATGATAAGCATCACTTGCTATCAATGGTAAAACACTAGTTGCTTCTGCAAACACCATCTGTTCTTTTGTAATATCTACTTTTCCCCATGAACTTGCTTCTTTTAATGTGGAGCTACTACAAGCACCGTCTCTACTATCAGCAACAGTAATTTGAACAGCATATTTATGCATGTCTACATCTTTTCCTAATAGTTCAGCGCAAATTACAGTATCTTGAATAAAGTTTTTAGGCACACCACCACCAATCATAAATAATCCAGAACCTTTAGATTTGATTTTAATTTCTGTTAGTTCTCTAAATTCTCTAACTGAGTCTATGGTCATATGTTTTTTTGGATTTTGTTCTTGATGCATAACTAACCCAAATCCTGCGCTCGAGTCGGTAAAAGCAGGGCAGAAAATAGGAACATTGTTGTCAAAAGCGGTTTCAATTAAAGAGTCTTTTTTCTTTGAGTTATTTTTTAAATATTTTCCCATTTCATAAATGAACTCTCTAGAAGTATAGCTTCTTGCCTCTAGGTTATTAGCGATTTCACATATTATTTTATCACACATTTGAAGTTCTTCTTCATCTATGTAGGTATCGTAAATTCTATCTATATAGTTGTCCCTCAGCTCAGTATCATCTTGAAATTGTGAACCTTGATAATGTTTAAAACCAAGAGCTTCAAAAAAATCCATATCTACTATAGAAGCACCTGTTGCAACAATTGCATCCACCATATTATATTTAACTAAATCTTTGTAAATATTCATACATCCAGCTGCTGAAGTAGAGCCTGCTAAGGTAAGGAAAATTGTACAATCTTTATCTTTAAGCATCTCGTTAAAAATATTAGCAGCGTTTGCCGTTTCTCTAGAAACAAATGACATTTTTTCCATTGAGGATATAATTTTTCTAGAGTCGAAAGAAGTTATATCGATGTGCTCAACAGGATTTTTTAAGAAATCTCTTTTACTGTTATGACCTGGATTTTTTTGACTCGACATTAAGCTACCAAGTTAGCTTTGTTAATGTCTTTATCATACATTGTCATTATTGGGTTATCTTCAACTTCATAAATTTCATTTGAGTAATAACCATTAAACCGAGTTCTAAATGTTAATCCGTATGCCCCAAGTTGACCAAGTTCAATATAATCATTTTCTTTAATATTATTTGGAAGCAAAAAAGGACCTTTCATATAATCCATGCTATCACATGTAGGTCCAAAGAAATCAAAAGCAGTTAATTTTTTTGAGATTATTTTATTAGAATTTTCTTTAATCATTCTAGATGGGAATACAATGTTTGGTGTACCAGCATCAAAAAGAGTACCATAGGTACCATCATTAATATAAAGCTTTTGTTTTTTCCTTAAATTAACTCTTACAACTGTTGAACCACTTTCAGCAACTATAGCTCTGCCAGGCTCACAAATAATTTCAGGAAGTTTTTCAAGTTTTAAGTTTTCTAAACTCTTATTTATTTCATTAAAATAACTATCTAAAGATTGTGGAATTAAATCAGGATAGATTGTAGGGAAACCTCCACCTACATTAATGTATTCTGGAATAATTTTTGTCTTTTTAATTATATTTCCAATTTCACTAATTCCTTTTGAATAAGAAATTGGATGCATACATTGTGAACCAACATGAAAACTTAAACCAATCTTTTTAGCATGTTGTTTTACAAGTCTTAACAAACCAATTGCTTCTGATGTTAAAGCACCAAATTTTTTTGATAAATCAATTTCTGCATGTTCATTTGAAACAGCTACTCTTACAAATAACTCTAAATCTTTAGCATTATTTGTACTTTCAATTATTTTAATCAGTTCATCTTTAGTATCTAATGAAAAAGTTTTTACACCATAATTAAAATATGCTTCTTTTATACTTTCTCTGCTTTTAACAGTATGCATAAAAGAGCATTTAGCTGTATTGCTAAAAGTTCTAATATTTTTAATTTCCTCAATTGAAGCAACATCAAATTGCTCAACTCCACTTTCTATGATTGTTTTGATTACCTCAGGGTGCGGATTAGTTTTAACTGCGTATAAAATTTTACCTGGAAATTTTTTTAGGAAAAATTTAACAGCAGATTTAATGGAATTTTTTCTAATACAGTAAACTGGTTTTTCAGGTTTCAGCTGACTTACTAATTCTTCAACTGATTTAAATTTTTGCATTTTAAATGCCTCCAAAAAAAATTTAATAAAAAAAAGTCTTTTTAAAAAAAACTTTAATATTTTTTGGCATATAAAGTAAACAGCACTAAAGTAAAGCAAATAATTCAAGCCAGAAATGCGTAAAATTCATATATTGTAATATCTTGCAGAGACCCCATATAAGGATTATGAAAGAAGAGCCAAAACTACAGAATCTAAGTGATTTTGAAAATAAGTCATTATTAATCGTGGATGACGATAATCCTTTCCGTGAGCGTTTAGCAAGAGCGATGGAAAAAAAAGGATTTGAGGTTTTTCAAGCTGAGAGTGTACAAAAGGGAGTTGAATCTGTAAAAACTAAAAAACCTGGTTTTGCTGTCGTAGACTTGAGGCTTGCAGATGGTAATGGACTCGAGGTTGTAAAAGAAATTCAGTCTTCAAATAGCGATAGTAGGATCATTATGTTAACTGGTTATGGAAATATTCCAACGGCAGTAGCTGCAATTAAAGAAGGTGCTATAGATTATTTAGCTAAACCTGCTGATGCAGAAGATGTAGAGAAAGCATTATTGGCAGATCCTTCAAAAAAAGCAGCCCCACCAGAAAACCCGATGTCGGCTGATAGAGTTAAGTGGGAACATATACATAGAGTTTTCGAGTTATGTAATAGGAATGTTTCAGAAACAGCCAGAAGGCTTAAAATGCACAGAAGAACTCTTCAAAGAATTCTTTCTAAAAGATCACCTAGATAAATTTTTTAATTTTAATTATTTGCTTAGTCAAAAGAGCTAAAAGCATAATTTTAAAAATCTCGGCTAATAGAAACGGTTTTGCTCCTAAAGCAAAAATTGGCTTATCCCATCCAATCAATGTTCCAAGCCAAATTAGACCCAAAATATAAATTGTTGAAGTTGCAATTATTAGCTTAAATAAAACAACGAAAAAATTATCATCAATCTTTATTTTAGAAGCCAAGTAACAAGCCGTTAAAAAACCAATTAAGTAACCCATAGTTGGCCCTGTAAAGTAAACTAACCCAACACCTTTTTCAGGTGAATTTGAAAATACAGGAAGACCTGCAATTCCTTCAATTAAATACAGACCAATTGTAGCTAGTGCAATTTTATGTCCTAAGCTTATTCCTAAAAACAATACAACAAATGTTTGCATAGTCATAGGCACTGGATAGAAAGGAATTTTGATCTTTGCTGATATAGTTAGAGCTATTGAACCAAGAACAATAACAACCAGAGATTTAAATAGTTTAGCTTGTGTAAGATTTTTTGTTAATTCCATTGCTAAATAATACTCAAAATATAAAAAATAATCTACTTATAATTGTTATAATAATTGAAAGTAAATTTTTTTATATACAGAATATGTTATCATTATAATATTTAATTATACTTCATGAATAAAATTCAAAAAACAGATCATTTTTATTTGATTGATGGCTCTGGTTATATTTTTAGAGCTTATTATGCTTTGCCTCCATTGACTAGAAAAAGTGATGGACTTCCAACAGGTGCTGTGAGTGGTTTTTGCAGTATGTTATTTAAATTATTAGAGGACTCTAAATCTGATCAAAACTTGCAAAAACCAACACATTTTGCAGTAATATTTGATTCAGCAAGAAAAACTTTCAGAAATGAAATTTATAGTGATTACAAAGCTAATAGATCGGAGGCACCTGATGATTTGGCCCCTCAATTTGAATATATAAGAAAATCAGTACTAGCATTCAATTTACCATCTGTAGATCTTCCTAATTATGAAGCAGATGATTTAATAGCCACATATGTTGATCAAATACTTAAAAAAGGTGCAAAGGTTACAATCGTCTCTTCAGATAAAGATTTATTGCAGCTTTACAAAAAAGGGGTTCGAATTTTTGACCCCATGAAAAACAAATTTATAACTGACGATGATGTCTTAAAAAAATTTGGAGTAGATGCTTCAAAAGTTGTTGATGTGCAATCTTTAGCTGGAGATAGTAGTGATAATGTTCCTGGTGTTCCAGGGATAGGTGTT